>JANNVS010000457.1:0-2052 GCA_031414515.1 Sphingobacteriales bacterium
CCTGAACCAATTCTTAATGAGTTTATTGGTATTTTTTCTTTGCAAATTTTTGCAAAGAATACTGTATTAATCGGTCCAAATAATACTCAATTAAAAGGATATTTTATAGTAAATGGAATTGTTAGAATGTATTACACGTTAAATGGAAAAGAAATTACGTCTGATTTTAGAGAAGCTAATTCGTTGTTTTTAAATGGTTATACAACGTTTACAGGACAGCCAAATTTTGATTATTTTAAGACAATAGAGGAAACAACATGTTTAGTAGTAGATTGGAATGAACTTGAAACTTTACTTAATAAATATCATTCGCTGGAGCACCTTGGAAGAAAAATTGTAGAATGGCATTATGCTGAATCTATTAGAGTAAGTTACAATTCGTTGTTTTTAAATGCAGCTGAAAAATATCAAATATTTATGAGAGAAAGAGCTGCACTTTTAAATAGAGTTCCATTAAAATATATTGCATCCTATTTAGGAATTACACAAGAAACATTAAGTAGACTAAGAGCAAAACATCATATATTAAAAGTATAATGCAACACAAAATAAATATTGAAGAGTATCAAAAGCAACTAAAGAGTTATCTTTTGCAAATAGCTCCTAATACTAATTTGATTGAATTAGATTTATTAGTGAAAGAATTTACGTTAGATGAATTTCCCAGAAAACAAAAGATTTTATCTAAAGGTGAATCATCTGATACAATTTATTTCATTACTAAAGGACTAGTACGTATTTATTATTTGAAAAATAATAAAGAAATTACGAATTGGATTGTTAATGAAAATATGATATTTTCAGGAATGTATTCAGTCATGTTAGGTGAAAAAAATCATAGTATTTACGAAGCTTTAGAAGATACATACGTTTTAAAAATAAAGACTTCAACGTTAGAATCTTTTTATACAAAGTATCATTCAATTGAACATTTAGGTAGAAAAATGATTGAAACGTACTATGGATTATTTATGAAGAAAACGTTTGATGTACTATTTCTTTCAGCAGACGATCGGTATACAATATTTTTAAAAGAGCATAAAAAAATACTTAAAAGATTGCCATTGCATGTTATTGCATCCTATTTAGGAATAGCTCAGGAAACATTAAGCAGATTACGCTCAAAGGTAAATTCAGTTAATGCATGAAAAAAGGCAAAGAAAATATTGAAGAATATCAAACCCAACTAATAAAATATTTTCAATTTTTAGACCCTTCTGTTAATCTGAATGAATTGACAGAATTAGTAGAGCAATTTACAATGGATAAATTTTCTAAAAAACAAATGATTTTAGAAGCAGGAGATTATTCAGATACAGTTTATTTTGTTTTTAAAGGGTTGGTTCGTATTTATTATATTAAAGAAAATAAAGAAATTACCAATTGGTTTATAAAAGAGAATATGATGTTTGCAGCTACCTATTCAATATTAACTGGTGATAAAAATTATAGTTTTTATGAAACATTAGAAGATACGTATGTTTTAAAAATTAAATATACTGTATTAGAATCCTTTTATACCAAGTATCACTCATTAGAAACATTAGGCAGAAAAATAATTGAGGCCTATTATGGAGCATTTATGAAAAAAACGTTTGACGTACTATTTCTTTCTGCAGAAGAACGATATAACATATTTTTAAAAGATCACAATAGCCTATTAAACAGAGTACCATTGCGTCATGTAGCTTCTTACTTAGGAATTACACAGGAAACACTTAGTAGAATGCGCGCTAAGCATTAATATTTTTTTCCTCAAAAGGCCATTTTCTTTGTTGCTTACTAAATAATAAGAATAATATTATTCCACTCAGAATTATTCCAAAAGCAAATAATATAAATTGCAATTCTGCTGTACAGAAAATAAACAACCATACAAAAATGCCTACTAATGCTGGAATTGGATACAATGGCATCCGATATGGAAATGGCTCCTCTTTCTTTCGTTTGTGTAATAATAGTATGCCTACGCTTTGACTAACAAACTGAATTAAAATTCGCATGATGATAATTGCAGAAATAATTTCTTTCATTTTAAATAATAAGGAGAAA
>JANNVS010000458.1:0-1711 GCA_031414515.1 Sphingobacteriales bacterium
GAAGAAGAATTTTTAGACCATTGAAAAATTTAATTGTACAAAGTCAAAATAAAGCGATGGAAGCGAAATGAACGAAAATTTGACGATTTTTTATTTTTTTTCAACCCTTTTAAAAAAATGACATCAGGATGCAAAGGTTTATTTCACTTAGTGGTTTAAGAAAATGCGAAACAAAAATAAAAGAAGAATTAAATATACTAATAAAGTAAGAAGGTTTAGGTTTTAGAAAAAGGGAAACTTTCAATTCTACTAATCATACTTTTAACTTCGATACATTAGCCTTTTTAAAAAAAATATGGAATTTATTGATTATTATAAAACTTTAGAAATACCTAAAACAGCAACTGAAAGCGATATTAAAAAGGCGTATCGGAAACTAGCTAGGAAATATCACCCAGACCTAAATCCCAATAACACGGAAGCAGAAAAGAAATTTAAAGACATTAATGAAGCCAATGAAGTATTAAGTGATCCTGAAAAAAGAAAGAAGTATGATGAGTTTGGGAAGGATTGGAAATACGCTGATGAGTTTAATAAAGCCAAGAAAGAGCAACAATATCAGAGAAATGCTAATCCACAGCAAGATTACGGACAATTTACAGACAATTTTTCCGACTTTTTTGAATCTTTGTATGGTAATGAAGGAAAGAGAAGTAGGCAATCAAAGTTTAGAGGTCAAGATTTAAATGCAGAATTGCTTTTGAATTTGAAAGATGTTTATAAATCACATCAACAAACTCTAACTGTTAATGGCAAGAATATTCGTTTAACATTTCCGGCGGGTATCGAAAATGGTCAAGCAATTAAAATAACTGGGCATGGCACTCCAGGTGTAAATGGTGGCCCAAATGGCGACCTGTTTATTACTTTCACTATAAAAAACGACACCCCCTTTAAAAGAGACGGAAGCAATTTATATTTAACGACTGATTTAGACCTTTACAAAGCCATGCTGGGAGGTGATATAATAATTGACACCTTCGATAGTAAAGTTAAGCTTAAAGTAGCCCCCGAAACACAATCAGGAACGAAAGTTAAATTGAAAGGCAAAGGTTTTCCCGTTTATAAAAAAGAGGGTGAGTTTGGTGATTTGTTTGTAACATTCCAAGTAAAATTACCTACAAATCTTTCAGATAAAGAAAAAGAGCTTTTCATGGAATTACAAAAACTAAGAAACAATGGAAACTAATAATTTGATTCTCATCGAACAATTTTGCTCAAATTATGAAATAGAATTTTCATTTATTGATTCATTGCATGAACATGGAATAATAGAAATTATTAGTATTAACGAAAAAAAGTACCTATTAAATGAGCAATTAAAAAATGTAGAAAAGGCCATTCGATTTCATTATGAATTAAATATAAACATGGAGGGCATAGATGTGATATCTAATTTACTTGATCAAATCAATGAATTGAAGCAGGAGTTAATCAAAGCTAAAAATACATTGAGCTTATTTGAAATGGAGTAAACATTAAAGAATAATAATTTTGGCTAAAATTACAAAATCTCTCCTATTCGCTCCATATCAAACTAAGGTATTTTTATAATGATGTAAAGAATCAAGTTCTATTATGACTTCTATCAAATATACTTTGTCGATTTCATAATTTTGTTTTTATCCAATAGACCACATTCTTGATTAAATTTTTCTGTCATCTGGTAGAAAAATAAATAATTGTTATAAAAATTGTTACACGAATTTTG
>JANNVS010000459.1:0-3930 GCA_031414515.1 Sphingobacteriales bacterium
GGTTTACAAAACCATTTTCATTGGGGTTGATGGGGTTCCAAAAAGAAAGTTCGTTGTTGCGCCTACTAAATAATAAAAAATTGATACCCCAATCTTGTATGGCTTCTTTCGGAAATCTAAGGGTGAAATAAGGGATTTTAATTTCTACACTCCAACCATCGGGATGAAAAGCTACTTTACTGTCCCAGACAGCATCCCAAGACAAATCGCCATATTGTGTAAAATCATTTGGAACGTTGGGAGACAATCGAGAATCTGTTTGTACATTTCTGGTGGTAACAGAGAATTGATACCCGTTTTGTCTGTCTTTATAAGTATCTAAAAAAACCGAAAAAAAATCTACGTCGGCGCGGTTGCTATTATCGCGGGTGGTAAATTGTTTTCTAATTAATTTCTTGTCAATTGTTCTATAGTGTTGAGAATTGATAAAAAAGATTTATTTAAAAGATTACACGTTGATATAAGTTTTGTAAATAGTAACCTATTAGATGTAGAGCATTATAAAGATTATTTAATTAAAAATCTTTCGACTGAAGGTTTCTTTTTTTCTTCAACTGACAATGCTTTTTATGTTGAAAGGGAAGTAGAAAAAATGTCTAAATCTAAATTCAACGTAGTCAATCCAGATCAAATCATAGAACAATATGGTGCAGATACTTTTCGTATGTATGAAATGTTTTTAGGACCAATCGATACCGCAAAACCTTGGGATACCAATGGTATTTCTGGTGTTGCCAACTTCATTCGTAAATTCTGGCGTTTGTTTTATGATGATTTAGGTGTTGCAAAAAACATCGATGTAGATGCAACACATGATGAATTTAAAATTCTGCACAAAACCATCAAGAAAATAAATCAAGATATTGAAAATCTAAGTTTCAATACTTGTGTTTCTACTTTTATGATTGGTGTAAATGAATTGGCAAAACTGAAAACAGTTTCAAAATCAACCTTAATAGAATTTATTAAATTAATTGCACCGTTTGCACCACATACTGCAGAAGTTTTATGGTCAAATTTAGGAAATACAACTTCTATAGTTGATGTTGACTTTCCAACACACGACGAACAATATTTGGTTGAATCTGTCTTCAACTATCCAATTCAAATCAATGGAAAACATCGTGCCAACATCGAAATTTCGTTGGATATGGCACAAGAGAATATTCAGCAACTGGTTTTATCTGACGAAAGAGTCCACAAATTTACCGAAGGAAAAGAACCAAAGAAGTTCATAGTCGTGCAAGGCAGAATTATAAATGTAGTTGTATAGTTTTTATAATTACTTAGCTATAAGCATGTTAGCAATTTAATTAAATATCGTCTAGTATTATTGTTGAATATATTACAGCGTATAACCATTTAATTTTCAACAAATTCTGTGTATTTCTAATAAGTTAATTTTTAGATTTAACAACGCATTTTTTTGGTTAATTTTAATTAATTGCTATTTTTACAACATTAAAGCCAAATAAAAATGATTAAAAAAATTACACTAACAAGTATGTTGGTAACATTTGTGTTATGTCTCTTTGCGAAAGATTTCAAACAAGACGCAATTTATTACTTAAAAAAAAATAAATCAGAACTAAAACTATCAAATCAGGATATTGTTGATTTAGTCGTTTTAGAAGATGTCCTTGATGATTATACAAACATCAACCGCGTTTGGTTTCAGCAAACAGCTAAAGGTCTTCCTCTTAAAAACGGTTTAGTTTCCGTTCATTTCAAAGATGGAAAAGTTGTAAACTCAAATTCTAGTGGTGTTTTTGATTTGAATAAATTGGTAAAGACAGTAAATCCTGTGCTTACAGCTTCAAACGCGGTTACTAGAGCAGCAACTTATACAGATGTTACTAATATTGGTTCAATCAATTTACAGGAAAAAGTAGATACAAAGAATAAGCTATATATTTTCCAGCCGGTCAGTGGCTTATCTAATTTGGAAGTTCATGCACAATTAGCTTTAGTAATAGACAAACAACAGAATGTTCAACTTTCTTGGGTGGTTCGCTTTCACTCATTAGATAATAATCACTTTTGGAATATTGAAGTGAATGCTCAAAACGGAGATTTAATAAATAAAACTGATCAGATTATACACTGTAGCTTTGGCAATGGTAAATATTTAGAATCGCAGGGAAATCATCAGCATAATCACGTTGCTTCTTTTATAGAAAATCCTGGTGTTCCACAAGGTGCCGAAAATGATGTTGAAGGCCCACTGGCAGGTGCTTACAGAGTATATCCATATTCAGTAGAATCACCGATTTATGGCTCTCGTTCATTAATTTCAAATCCTGATGATGCAGTTGCATCACCTTATGGATGGCACGATAATAATGGCGTTGTTGGTGCTGAATATACTTATACAAGAGGTAACAATGTATATGCTTATGCTGATAAAGATGGCAATGATTCACCAGATGCAAACTCTTCACCAGATGGTACTGCTACTTTGAATTTTGATTTTCCATTAGATTTTAGCAGTAAGTTAGATACTTTAATCAATTCTAAGGCAATTGTTACACAATTGTTTTATATGAATAATATCATGCACGATGTATTTTCAAAGAATGGTTTTACGGATGCAAACAGAAATTTTCAGGTAAAAAATTATGTGTCAGGAAATACAGCTACCGATAATGACCCAGTATATGCAGAGGCACATGATGGTACGAAGGATCCGATTACTAATGCTATATTGAAAAATAATGCAAACTTTGCAACTGTTCCAGATGGAACGAATACTAATTTTGAACGTTCAAGAATGCAAATGTTCATGTGGACTGCAACACCACCTTCAACGCTTACGTATAATGCTCCACTTAGTATTGCTGGAGATATAGTTCATGGCTCTCAAAGTGGTTGGGGTCCTTGTTCTTTTAATGTTACTGGTGCAGTTGTTAATGCAACAAGAGCGGCAACAGGAAACCCTGCGGATACAGTAACTCAAGTTTGTGCAGCCGTAAATAATGCAGCAGCTGTTGCAGGAAAGATAGCCTTAATAGACAGAGGTAATTGTGATTTTTCTGCTAAAGTATATAATGCGCAGCAAGCTGGTGCCATTGGCGTTATTATTATTGGAAGACAAACTCAACAAGGATTACCACCCATAGGTATGTCTGGTGGTGTTAATGCAGGTGCTGTTACTATTCCTGCAATGTTTGTAGATTATTTAGAAGGAAAAAAATTAAGAGATAATATTGCTACAGCAAATGTGACGATGTTTCGTCAGTCAGCATCTAATTGTTTAGAATTAGACGGTTCTCTGGACAATGCAATTGTTGCACATGAATATGGCCATGGTATTTCTATTCGTTTAACTGGCACAGGTCCAACTGGTTTAGGTAACTGTTTACAAAATGCTGAACAAGCTGGTGAGGGCTGGAGTGACTTTTTTGCATTGGTAATGACACAAAAACCTGCAGATACAAAAAATACACCAAGAGGTATTGGTAATTATGTTACAGCAGCAAATACAACAGGATTAGGTATAAGAAGATACCCTTATTGTTATGATATGTCAGTAAACCCTCAAACTTATGTTGATTTGTCAACGGAAACAGATATCTATTTAACTGGTGAGGTCTGGTGCAGTTCTATTTGGGATATGTATTGGGATTTGGTAGATGTGTATGGATATACTGCAGATTTGTATAATGGTACCGGTGGTAATGTTAGGGCTATAAAACTTGTAATTGAAGGTTTAAAACAGCAGCCTTGTAATCCTGGACTAATTGATGCAAGAAATGCGATATTAAAAGCGGATTCTTTATTGTATAGCAAAGCAAATAACTGCCTGATTTGGAAAGCATTTGCACGACGTGGTATGGGAGCTTCTGCACTTCAGGGTAGTAATTTATCTGCAACTGACCAAACTCCAGCATTTAATTTACCAGCATCATGTAACACAGGCCCTACAGCGAC
>JANNVS010000460.1:0-1564 GCA_031414515.1 Sphingobacteriales bacterium
CAGCAAAGCGTGGCAATGAGCGTGGAGCGATATTTTTGCCTTGTCTTTTTTGGTTACTTTTTTTGACTAAGAAAAAAAGTGACAAAAGTTGATTTTTGTAATCAAGTAGTTATAAAAAACAGAAATTAATTTAGACCGCACACCGCGTAAATTCCAATAAGAAGATATCTTGAAAACAACAGGTTAATTCTGTGTTCTTTTTCAAACAAAAACCTGAAATCCCCTCGCCATTGTTGGTTTCCAACCAACAAACTCGCCATTGTTGGTTTCCAACCAACAAACCCAAAGCATATCCTATACACCATTCAACAACATGCAAGTAAATCTAAATGACGTACAAGAAATCAATATTTACATACAAGAAATCAACAATTACATTCAAGCAATTAAATGTGTATTGCAAGCAATGAATAGTTACTTGCAGAATATGCAAGATCTATTGCAAATAATGCAACGTATCTTGCAAATAATGCAATACGCGTTGTATTATATAACAAATGTCTTACAGATAATTAAAACGTAATTGCATGGTTTTGCAAGTATTTTGCAGAACTTAATACCATCCTTGCAACAAATAATACCATCCTTGCAACGATTAAAACATTACTTGCAGCGAATGAATACGAAATTCTGTTTTTCCGCACCGCAATTGGTCTTGCACCTCTGCGTCTACAATATTTTTTTTATGTTATAATAAAAAAATAGCAATTACAACGGTGATAAAACCGCGCCAGAGCTAAGAAAACTTCCCAACAAACAAAGGATCAACTTTACAATGGAGTTTGTGAATGCTACTCATTTCATGTTTTTGGCATCAAAAAGTGACAAAGAAAATTGAACGGTAAAACAGGTTAATTCTGTGTTCTTTTTCAAACAAAAAACTGAAATCTTAACACCAATTTTCCTTTCAAAATTGATTTTTTTCAATAATGTTAATTTTATTTCACTTTTGTGTAAAAAAAACTTGTATAAAATAAAAAAAATGATTAATTTTAGTTGATTTTTATTTCTTACCAGTCGTAACGTTAAGATTAATTTATAAATTTTAAGTAAATAAACTCGCTTTATGAAAATAAATTTACATTTTTCTATCAGCTTATTTTTTTTAATTACAGCGTTCTCTGTACAGGCACAACGTGTAAATATCAACTCTAAAATCGATGGTTTCCGACATGATTGGGATTGTTGTAGTGACGGCACACCCTTAAGTTGTGTAGCAGGTAGTCAGCCTGACCCAAGATATAAAATTTGGGTTGGATATACTGGTGTGAGTAGTTCATTTACACAGTCTACAAGTGGTCCTGGCTTAGTTTCAGGTTGTGGTTCTACCTATGGTGGAGATGCAAAAGATTGTCAATATTGGAATCCTGGAATCATAACTCTACCTTCTTTCTCAAATGTAAACTCGACTTCCTTAGGTATCGATATGCAATCTTGGGAAGATGATGCTGGAACCCCTTGTTGTGATAATGATCCATGTAACCCTGATGATAATGCAGGACCATGCGATATTACCTTCCCTTTTGTAATAAATTTATGTTTCAATGATGATGACATCCGTTGT
>JANNVS010000461.1:0-13698 GCA_031414515.1 Sphingobacteriales bacterium
TATAGATTTAACTAACAAGTCTTATTAATATGATTATCAGTATTTTATTATAACTGAAATAAATTATCAATTCCTATATTACGTTCAACTGTAAAGCCTTCACCATACGTTGCATTAATGGATCTTCCAAAATCTTTGGCACGTGCTAAAATAAAATCCAGAAAATCTTCTTTGGAAATTGGAGTTTGTGGTTCGGTAGAATTGGCATCATAAAATTGAGATTTAAATGCTTTGATTGCTTCGAGTTTCTTCGTCTCAAATCCAGAAATATCTACTACAAAATCTGGTTTTATATAATTATCCTGGATATAACGGTAAATCGATTTAGCGCGCCAAGGTGTTTGACCATCTTCGATTTTAACTAATCCACTTAAAAAATTAGCTCTAGATACCAAATCACCGGCACGTTTGTGATCAGGATGTCGGTCTGAACTGGCATTTGCCAATATAATTTCAGGTTTATATTTTCTAATTACACTTATTACTTTTAGTAAATGTGATTCGTTTATCTCAAAAAATCCATCACGGAAACCTACGTTTTCTCTTGCATGAATACCAAGAATTTCCGATGCATTTTTTGATTCTTCTGCACGTATTTCTGCAGAACCTCGAGTTCCTAATTCACCTTTGGTTAAATCTGCAATACCAACTTTATAACCTAATTGAATATGTTTCAAAACTGTTCCACTGCAAGCAAGCTCTACATCATCTGGATGTGCCGCAAAAACTAAAATATCGAGTTTCATGAATCAAAGATAAATATTAAATGAATGATTTACGATTAACAATTAACGATTATAAAAAAAAATAATTATAATTTCCAATCATACATTGTTAATCATTAATTGTCAGTTCCGTCTGATAAATATACGTTTTTCCTAACTGACCACCAATCCAAATTTTATCTCTTTTATGAATATTAGATGAGTAGTTCAATATATAAAAAGTAGAATCATCTTTTTTAGCAATTCCTGGAAAAGCCGTATCACCTGTTGAAGGAAAATCCATTATGTGTTCTATTTCCATTTTTTCTTTATTGATTTTGAATAGTGCTGTTACTTTCTTTGAAAATGAATAGCTAACTAAATTTTTTCTTCGTTGTTTTTTATTTGGAAATTCAATTTCTGTAGCATTACCTTTTATATGTCGCCTCGATACCAGATATATATCGTCATCTTTTTCAAACATCAATGCACTATCGTATTTTAGTTTAGAAAATTTCTTCGACCATTTGTCAATAGAATCTTTTGAAGCAAAACACAAATAAGATCCTGAACCTTCTAAACGAACTGTAGACCAAATATTACCTTGTTTATCAAAAATGAATTCACCTTCTTCTGCGCCTTTTGTAGCGACTTGTGGTTGCTCAGAAATTTGCTCAAAATTGATTCCATCTTCAGAAGTGAACAAACGCAAATTTGCAAGGTGTGCATCATTGTAAATATTTACACCGTAATAGGCTGATAAGTAGAGTTTATTATCGTACGTTCTAAATCGCCAATCAACAAACCCATCTAAATTTGTTTTGATTTTAGTACACCATCCAGTATCATTTAAGACGCTTGTCCAGATGTATTTTGGTTCAAACTTGAACATTTTTGTTCCACCTTCAAAAAAATAAAAATGCAATTGATTTTTGAAAACTACAAATCTTGGTTCACGCATATCAGCGGTTACAAAAAATTCCGTTTCGTACTTCCAAGTTTTAAAATCAGTAGAACTGATTATATATAATTTTGTCTTCTTAGAAGCAAAATGTGTTGGCGCAGTTCTGAATGCAACATAATAAATATTATTAAACTCAACTAAATCAAGATTATTATTAGAGTTTTTGCATTTTATATTTTGTGGAATTGCTTTAGATGGAATAAATTGTTTCCATTCGGTAGTACTTATTTTTTGAGAAAATAAATCTGTAAATAAAGCCAGAAAATAGATAAAAATGCAAGTTCGTTTCATGTAATATAAAACTACTTATTTCTTCAGTAATTCTTTAATTTCATTTTTAATTTTATCAGCATCTGGCTCTGTAGTTGGAATGAAATAATCTACTACTTTACCATCTTTATCTATTAGAAATTTATGGAAATTCCATTTGGGATTTGTTAGTAAACTTGGTCCAGAAGCTTGTGCTGCCATAAACTTATATAATTCATGTTGCTCTGCTCCTTTTTTTACATGAATTTTTTCCATGATTGGAAAAGTAACACCATAATTTATTTGACAAAATTCTTCAGCTTTCGCTGCATCTAATGGCTCTTGTCCAGCAAAATCATTAGATGGAAATCCAATAATTTCAAATCCTTCATTTTTAAACTCTTTATACAGCTTTTCGAGTTTATCTAACTGAGGTGTTAAACCACATTTCGATGCCGTATTAACGACCATCACTACTTTACCTTTATAATCTTCCAGATTAACTTCTTTATTTTGTGCGTTTTTCACCTGGAATTGGTGTATTGAATTCTTCATTTTGTATAATATAATTTGTTCCGTCAGTGTGATAAATATACTGTAATCTTTGAATATAATTTTCTATTTGTTTATGTTCTACTTTTGGGTCATACTTTTCTTTCATGCTTAACTGAAAAAATTTTCCACCAAAATTCCACCAAAAAGCTTTCCAACCATTTCGATATTCTTTTATTAAATCAAATACCGTTTGTCCAGTTTCTCTGTTAATTAATAAAATTAAATATTGACCTTGTATGCGAGTTAAATTTTTTAAGGTCTCTTCAAAATTTTCCCTTAGATTTTTTTCACATTCATCTAAATAACGTTTTCTGCCTCTTTTTGTTTCTATTTTCTGTAAATCATCATTAATTTTTTTTGATAATCTTGCTGTACGTAAAGCATAAGGATAGACTTTACGTAAATAGCGCATTTGCCATTCTTCTAAGTTGACTTTTTCTAATCTAGTTGCAGTAACATTAATTGGTTCTAGTGTTATTTCTTCCATGGTGTCACCACCAATTATTTCTTGTGGTAAAACAATTTTATCACTTTCTGTCTGTGCTGTAGAATCGCTAAAATAGAGTAAAAAAAATAGTAAAATAGTAAACTGCTTCACCATATAAAATTAAATATAAAATTAAATATAAAATGAAAGATATGATAATTATACAACAAAATTTCCTTTATAAATGGAAATATATTTTTTTTAAAAAAGTATAAATAATAAGAGAATTGATACTATTGTAATAGCTTTAAGCTTTTGATCTTAATAGTTATGAATTTTAACAGATATTACGGATATTTATTATTGTTGGTTGTTTTACTTTTAAGTATTAATTTATTTTCTCAAAATAGGTTTAATGATATAATTATTGAAGTTGATAAACAAACTATTGATACACAAAAAGTTAATCTGCTCAATACTTATTTTAATAATAACAAATCTATATCACCTGATATCGCTAAAGCGTCTATTCTGATGGCTATTTCCATTGCAGAAAAGAAACAAATGAATGCTAAATTGATAAATTTATATAATGATATTGGTACATTCTATGATATAAACGGTATTTCTGATTCAGCTTTTTATTACCTGAACAAAAGTTTACAATTAGCGACTCAGTTAAATGACCAGCAAAAAATCGGTTTGTGTTATAAAAACATTGGTATTGTGTATTATGATATAGCTGATTATCTTAAGGCTTTATCAAATTTCTTTACATCACTAAAAATAAATGAAAAGATTAATAATCGACAAGGAATTGCAGATGCATTAATCTGGATTGGCACTGTAAATGAATATGGATTACTGAAATTTAGAAATGCAATTACATATTATACTTTGGCATTAACAACTTATAAAAAGATAAATGCTGAAGTAAGAATGTCATATTGTTATAACAATTTAGGAAATTCATACAACAAACTAAAAATGGCAGATTCTGCTATCTATTTCTTAAGTCTTTCTTTGGATATAAAGAGAAAAAAAAATGACAGTATTTCTATTGGAAATTCTTACAATAATATAGGCACTGTCTATTATGATATCAAATCTTACGATAAAAGTATGGAGTATTATTTAAATGCATTAAATATCAGAGAAAAACTAAATGATTATAGTGGCACTGCAAGCAGTTTAATTAATATTGGTAATGTTTATTTGCAAATGAATGAATTTGAGAAAGCAATTGCTTCTCATCGAAGTGCAAAAAAGATTTGCCAGAAAATTGCATATAATGATGGATTGTTATCTTCTTTAGATGGCTTGGCTGAAACCTATGCTAGAAAAGGAGATTACACGAATGCTTACAAAACAAAGCAAGAGTATGAATCTGTAAAAGATTCAATTTTTAATATAAATGCTGTTCAGCAAATGGACGAACTACAAGTGAAGTATGAAACAGAAAAAAAAGAAAATGAAATTATACAACAAAAACTAAAACTTAGCAATAGAAATATTTTATTAGGAACATTATTAACCATTTTCATTTTATCCTTAGTTACATTTTATCTTTCTTACAACAGATATAAATTACAACAGGAAAAGAAATTACATCAGGAATTATTTATTGAACAACAAAAAAGAACAAAAGCAATATTAGAATCTGAAGAAAATGAACGTCAACGCATTGCTCGCGAGTTACATGATGGAATTGGTCAGATGCTGACTGCTACAAAGTTAAATTTGAGCACGCTTAATATTTTAAATTCAACAGTAGAAAACAATAAACTCAAAAACTCGCTAGATATCTTAGATGATTCTATCAATGAAATTAGAAATATATCTCATAATATGGTTCCAGATGTATTATTAAAATTTGGCTTAAAAGGAGCTGTAACCGATTTTATAAATAGAATCAATCAAACAAAAAAATTAAAAATAGATTTTGAATGTATTGATTTTAAAGAAACTGTGATGGACGATACTTCAAAATTAATGCTGTATAGAATTATTCAGGAATCGGTTAGTAATACAATAAAATATGCAGAAGCCACGCATTTAAATATTCAAATTACAGCAGATGATAATGAAATTTCACTACTGATGGAAGATAATGGCAAAGGATTTGATGTTGCTAAAGCAATTGAAAAAGCAGGTATTGGACTAAAGAATATGCAGCTTCGTACTGATTATTTAAAAGGAAAATTAGAAATTGATTCATCACTAAAAAACGGTACTACCATAATTATTGAAATTCCTTTATCTTAACGCGATGCAAAAACTTAAAATAGTATTAGTAGATGACCATCAGATGTTGATTGATGGATTGATAGCAATTTTATCGAAATTCGATGAAATTGAAATACTCAAAACGTATACAAATGGTAATTTATTATTAGACGAAATCAATATTTTACAACCACAAATCGTATTAACAGATATTTCTATGCCAGAAATTGATGGTTATGAATTGACAAAAAGAATAAAAGCAATAAATCCAACTATTTATGTAATTGCCTTATCTATGTCAAATAGTATTTCAGATATAAATAAAATGCTCGATGTTGGGATTTCTGGCTATGTATTAAAGAATGTTGGCAATAAGGAGTTGATAGATGCCATTCACAAGGTTGCAAATGGAAAAATGCATTTCAGCGATGATGTAACCGAAGAAATGGTAAAGAACAAACATTCAAAACCAGAAAAGAATGAAGAGCAAGCAAAACTCACCGAGCGTGAATTAGAAATATTAAAATTAATTGTTCAAGAATTTAATAATGCAGAAATTGCTGACAAACTCTTCATTAGCGAACGCACAGTTGAAACTCATCGTAAAAACATGATTAGAAAATTTAAAACAAAAACAATTGTTGGGTTATTAAAATACGCAATGGATAACAAGTTGATTTAATCTAATTTTATTTTCTACGTGCTAATACGCACATCAAAATACCATTCATCACTAAATTTTGCAAATGAAGTTGTAACTAAATTTACAACGTAGAATTATTCATTTCAAATTTAAACAAATTATTATCATGAAAAAACTCAATTTATCATTAATTGTATTAATTATCACATCTGCTCTTTTTGTAAGCTGCAAAAAAGACAACAATGAAGTTGTTAGTAGCACTAACCTTGCAACTGGAAAATGTAAAGTTGTTGCAACGGTTGGTGGCGAAAGCTATTCGTCATCAGATTTAGTAAGCTTAGTTGCTAAAAGTAGTGGAATTTTAAACATTGCAAGTGGTACTGCATCTTTGCCAATTCAACAATTTGTATTTATTTTACCAGCAGAAATACCTGTTGGCACTTACAATTTTGCAACATCAGATGATGCTGTTGATGGAATTATGACTGCTGCATATTCTAAAACAGCACTTTCTGGTTCTTCTGTAGCATTTGCAGCAGCAAATGATAGAGATAACGAATTTACAATAGTAGTTACAAAATCTACAGCAACTGAAATAGAAGCAACATTTAGTGGAACTTTGTATAATGAAACAACCAGTACAAATACAACAGTAACCAACGGAAAACTTGCTGCAAAATTCTAATTAATTTCAAAAACCATACAACTAAACAACAAAACGGAGTTCGTATGGACTCCGTTTTTTTATTTTATTTTTAAAGTAAAATCAGGATATCTTTTTAAAGAATTATCAGGCATCATGATAATAATTTTTTCAAAATAATATATATCACCTGGTCTTCCTTTATTAATAACTTTTTTTGTTGCTTCTGAAAAAATGGGACCAATATTTTTTATTGCTTCTGAATCACCTAGTTTTTTTTGATAAAATATATTAAAACTTTGCACCGAAGAACTTTCTATTTCATTACAAATATCAACTATTGAAATTGCAGACTTGAAGGTGCTATCTGGATATTGACCACCACATTTATTTATTGACGGTTTTTGAATATTTTGTGCATTTGAAAAATAAACGGAATAAATTAAAATAGCGTTTAATAATATTATCTTCTTCATTTTATTTTTTTTGTAAGAACGAAATATTGTTGATGTTATTTTTTTTATAAAAGTATTCTCAAATAATTTTCAATTACTTTGCGTTCTTCGCGTCTTTGCGTGAAAAATTATCAATGAAAAAACTCTGCTAAATATCGTTCTGCATCTAATGCAGCCATGCAACCAGAACCTGCAGATGTTACCGCTTGTCGGTAAATTTTATCTTGTACATCACCAGATGCAAACACACCAGCTACTTTTGTTTTTGAAGAATTTGGAATCGTAATTAAGTAACCAGTTTCATCCATTTCTAAATAATCTTTAAATAAATCGGAGTTTGGTTTATGACCTATTGCCACAAAAAATCCTTCTACTTTTATTTCTGAAAGTTCGTTTGTTTTATTGTTTTTTAATCGAACGCCTTCTACTTTATGTTCACCTAAAATTTCATCTGTACTTTCATTCCAATAAATCGTAATATTTTCTTTTTTTATCACTCTATCTTGCATGATTTTTGAAGCACGCATTTTTTCACTTCGTACAATCATGTGTACATGCGGACAAAGATTAGATAAATACAATGCCTCTTCACAAGCGGTGTCGCCAGCACCAACAATGGCAACTTCTTTTCCTTTAAACAAGAAACCATCACAAACCGCACACGCAGAAACACCACTACCATTTAACCTTTTTTCAGAAGGAATGCCTAGCCATTTTGCTTCTGCACCAGTAGCAATAATAACGGAGTTTGCATGAATTTCTGTTTCTTCATCAATCCAAACTTTATGTACTTTTTCAGAAAAATCAACTTTAGTCACCAAACCAAATCGAATATCAGCTCCAACCCTTTCGGATTGTTTTTGGAAATCATCCATCATTTTCGGACCAGTTACGGCATCTGGATAACCAGGATAATTTTCTACATCAGTAGTCGTCATTAGCTGACCACCAGGTTGTAAACCAGTATATAAAACAGGTTTCAGATTTGCGCGTGCAGCATAAATTGCAGCCGTGTAACCAGCCGGACCAGCACCAATAATCAAACAATTTATTTTTTCAATTTCAGCCATAATTTTATTTATTTATACGAACATCTTATTTAATACTTACAATTATTATAATCATTAATTCAAACAATTAACAAGCAACGAAAGTAAAAAGTTCTATTTGGCTAAGGAAATTAATTGCTGATGAATTGTCAACACTTGTTCTATCAATGGTTGAGAATGGTCGTTATAAATAATAAAATCAGCGCGTTTCATTTTTTCTTCTTCTGGTAATTGTTTGTCAATGCGTTTTAATACTTCATTTCTGCTTATATGATCGCGTTTTATGGTGCGTATTATTCTGTCTTCTAACGGCGCAAAAACTGTAATTACCTTGTCCAATAATTTGTAGCTGCCACTTTCAAACATAATGGCTGCTTCATAAAGAGTATATGCTTTGTAGTGATGTGTTTGATACCAATCTAAAGTATCCTGAAAAACTACAGGATGAACAATTGAATTTAATTCTTCTAAAATTTTCTTATCATGAAATGCTTTTTTTGCAATAAGTTCTCTGTCTAGTTGTCCATCATCATCATAAGCAGATTCTCCAAACAGTTTTTTTATTTGTTGAATAACATCAATATTCGTATGCATTAATTCTTTTGCTCTTGTATCTGCATAATAAATTGGAATTCCAAGTGTAGCAAAAATTTGGCAAACGGTTGTTTTTCCGCTTCCAATACCACCTGTTATACCAACTTTTAACATGGAACACTAATTTGTCGTACACATATTCGTGTCACGATGAAGAGCTCAATTCTATTTACTTTCTGTTGGCGTCGAATTCAATGCTTTCGACAATTCTGAATTAATAGATGTTTTTTCAATTTTCAATCTTGTAGGACCATCTACTTGAATCATGAATGTTTTGTCTTCTTCATTTACAGATGCAATTTTCCCATGTATTCCAGCAATGGTAATTACTTTATCACCTGATTTCAAGGTATCAATATAATTTGCCTGTTCCTTTGCTTTTTTTGACTGAGGGCGAATCAAAAAGAAATAAAACACGACAAACATTAAACCCATCATGATTAATGTGGAATAGCCACCACCTGGTGCTCCACCAGCTTGTAATAAAAATAGTAAATTCATTTTTCTAATTTATATACAAATCTATAAGCAAAAACACATTAATCAAAATATAGTTATTTATTCTTACTAATATAGATATACACTTCACATTTTAGTAACTTTACCGACTATAATTAATCTTATTAAACCTAAATAATTAAAAATGAAGTTTCTCCAAAATTTAGAAATCGATAATATAAATATTGGTACTTCTACAGGAACTCAATGGATTGAAACAAATGATTTACTCGATTCCTTTTCTCCTGTTGATGGAAAGAAAATTGCTTCGATACAAATTACTTCAAAAGATGCATATGAAGAAGTTCTTTTAAAATCACAAGAAGCATTTAAAGTCTGGCGGATGGTACCTGCTCCAAAACGAGGTGAAATTGTTCGTCAAATGGGTAATGAATTCCGCAGAAATAAAGATGATTTAGGTAGGCTGGTATCTTGGGAAATGGGCAAAAGTTTACAAGAAGGCTTAGGCGAAATACAGGAAATTATTGATATCTGTGACTTTGCTGTAGGATTATCACGACAATTATATGGTCTAAGTATGCATTCTGAACGTCCAAGTCATCGAATGTATGAACAATGGCATCCTCTTGGTATAATTGGTATCATTACCGCATTTAATTTTCCTGCAGCAGTTTGGGGTTGGAACGCCATGTTAGGCTTAGTTTGTGGAGATGTTTGTATTTGGAAGCCATCTGAAAAAACACCCTTAACTGCATTCGCTTGTCAAAAAATAACAGCAAAAGTAATTAAAGACAATAATTTACCAGAAGGCTTATCTTGTTTGATAACAGGTGAACGGAATATTGGTGAATGGCTGGCTTCAGATGTTCGTATTCCATTGATTTCTGCAACAGGTTCTACAAGAATGGGAAAAGAAGTTGGAAAAACCGTAGCAGCTAGGCTTGGAAGAAGTTTATTAGAATTAGGTGGAAATAATGCAATTATAATTACGCCTGAGGCAGATTTGAAAATGGCTGTAGTCGGTGCCGTTTTTGGAGCTACAGGAACAACAGGGCAACGCTGCACTTCTACTAGAAGATTAATAATACATTCATCTGTATATGAGCAATTTAAAGAACAGTTAATTAGTGCATATAAACAATTAAAAATTGGCAATCCTTTAGAAGATGGAGTTCATGTTGGACCTATCATTGATACTTATGCTGTGAAAATATATTTAAATGCAATAGAACAATGTAAAAAACAAGGTGGTAGATTTTTAGTTGATGGTGAAGTTGTTTCTGTAAAAAATTTTGAAGAAGGCACTTACGTGAAACCTTGTATTGCTGAAGTTGACAGTCAACTTCCAATTGTACAAACTGAAACCTTTGCTCCTATTTTATACCTTATGAAATACGACAAACTACAAGAGGCTATTTCATTACAGAACGAAGTTCCACAGGGTTTATCTTCTGCAATATGTACAAATAATATGCGTGAAATGGAAACTTTTTTATCAGCAGCTGGTTCAGATTGTGGCATTGCTAATGTAAATATGGGAACTTCAGGTGCCGAAATTGGAGGAGCTTTTGGTGGTGAGAAAGAAACTGGTGGTGGTAGAGAATCCGGTTCTGATGCATGGAAATCATATATGCGCAGACAAACAAGTTCGATCAATTATGGCGCAGATTTACCATTAGCACAGGGTATAAAATTTAATCTGTAAGCAAGAAAAATCAATTATTTCTATATTGTTTTAAATCCTAAAATTTTGTTTAAAATTATATTATTGGCATGTTTTATGATTACTTATTCTAAATTTATATGTTTAAAATCTCAGCGAACATGAAATCATTTTTATTTATTTTCTTCCTCTTGGGTATTTCATATAACAACCAAGTTTTCAGTAACACAAACAATATAGACAGACCACCTTATATACAATTACAGATAAAAAACTTTTCAGGCGGATACGTCAAATTATTGGCTTTCTTTGGTGAACAGCGCTATATTGCAGATTCTGCTTTAGTAGATGATAAAGGAAATGCATTATTTAAAAATGATACTTCTTTTAGAAAAGGTATGTATTTTATCTTATTTCCTGATATGAAATTTGCGCAAATGCTGGTTGATAAAGAGCAACAGTTTTCACTGATTTTTGATAAAGAAGATCCTGTAAATACTATGTCAGTTGCCAATTCTATTGATAATGAATTGCTATATCAGAATTTAAAATTTGAAGCTGATAATGCACCTAAATTCGATTCTTTTCAAAGAAAATTAGATTTATATGCAAAAGGTAGTGAAGAGTTTATTAAAACAGAACAGGAAAGAGAAAAATTGGTTAAAAAACGAAAAGAACATATAAAATGGTTTGCTGATAATTATCCAAATGCTTTTTTTACAAAATTCAAATTATCTGGACAAAATCCAGACGTAAAGTTTCCTAAACTTCCAGATGGTAATATAGATGTTGCATTACAATCCTATTATTTTATGAACGACTATTGGAAAGGGTATGATTTCAGTGACGAAAGAATGTTATACACACCAGTATATTATAACAAACTAAAAAAATATATCGACATGCTTCCACAAGCAGCGGATTCTTTAATTAAATATGCTGATGCAGTAATTGATTTATCAAAAGCCAATAAAGAACTTTTTAAATTTACAGTTAATTGGATTGCAATACAATATAAAGATCCAAAGATAATGGGTCAAGAAGCGTTTTATGTACATCTTATTGAGAAATACTGGACCTATGATCAGGCTTTTTGGGCAAAGGATTATGAAGTAGACAGACTAAAAGCTCAAGTAAAACTAATGAAGCCAAGTTTGATTGGAAATATTGGTCAAAATGTTATTGGTACGGATGAATTTGGTAAATCCACATCCATCTATGATATCAAAACACCTTTCACGGTTGTCTATTTATTTTCGTACGATTGCGATAATTGCATTAAAGAGTCACCGAAACTTGTTCAGTTTTATAATGAATGGAAAAATAAAGGTGTTGATGTTTTTTCAATTTGTGTAGACGGAGAACCAGATAAATGGAAAGCTTATTTATTAAAAAATGGGATGACTTTTCATAATATTTTTGATCCGAAAAATGCAACAGGCTTTGGTTCCAGATATCATGTAGACCATACTCCTGAATTATATTTATTGAATAAAAATCATAAGATAATTGGAAGCAATATCAACTCATCTCAGCTTCCAAAACTTATAGAAGATGAATTAATAAAACAATAGCAAATCAGGTATTTTTGTTTCATTCATTTTATTAAATAATTTTTAATAAAATTATTTTTGTAATTTTATTTTATGAAAAAATATCTTCTGTTACTTCTCCTAATTATTACTATTCAAAGTACATTTTCACAAACCTGGGTTGATTCTTTAGATGTATATGCTAGAGAAAAATTTATGCCACCGTCAAAGTTCAACTGGAACTGGATGAAAGCTTCTTTATTGTACACAATGGTAAAGCAGTACGACAACAATAAGGATACTGAGCAAAAGAAAATCTATTTTGATTTTGTTCAATCAGCTATGGATAAAAATTATAAACGTGCCAATGGAAAAATACCAAACGCTGTTGCTTCAGGTTTGGGTATGGCATTTCTTTTTAGGGTTACAAAAGAGGAAAAATATAAAAAAGCATGTGATAAAATTTTCACAGATTATTTAAAAATTAAACGCACCAAAGAAGGCGCTGTTACACATTTGCGAGCTCATAAAGAATTATGGGACGATACTATTTTTATGATAGGTCAATTTTTATTAGAAATGTATAAAGCCACAAATGATGAGAAATATTTAGATGAATTGTATAATCAGATAAGTTTACACAGAGATAAACTAAGAGATGAAAACTCAGGTTTGTGGGTACATGGCTACGATGAACAAATGAAAGGACATTTTTCACTTGCAGGTCAGATGAATTGGGCAAATAAAACAACTGGAAAAAGCGCAGAAGTTTGGGGTCGTGGCAATGGATGGGTAGTAGTTACTATATCTGATGTATTGGAAACGATGCCGAAAACAAATCCGAATTGGAATATACTTGCCAGTTATTTAAAAGAAATGATTACCAATTTACCTGAATTACAAAACAAGGAAAACGGACATTGGTATCAGTTACCTGTAAGAAATACTGAACCAAAAAATTATATAGAAAGTTCATCTACGGCTATGTTCGCCTATGGTATTACAAAAGCCATAAGTTTAGGTATAGTTACCGATGACGCCTATGAAAAAAGTATTGATTTAGCTTACAAAGGATTGCGCAATTATAGCATTCAACCTGTTGCCGAAAACTACATTACTACCAAAAATGTATGTATTGGCACTTGCATTGGCGATATGAAATATTACCTAAATCGCAAGGTAAAAAATGAAAAGCCATACAGCATAGGTATGTTCATTAATTTTGGAAGAAGTTATAAAGCCTTGGAATAAGAGTATAGCTATTGTTTAGCCAATTACTACGAGTACCACACTCCTTTTACTGCTCATTTAATTGTCTGTAGTGATGGTCTGGACAAACGCAGATATGTTCTGGCTATACAGAGATAGAGTTTGGACATACGGAGATGGAATCTAGATATGCAGAGATATTGTCTAGATATATGGAGACATCGTCTGGATATACAGAGACAAAGCCTGGACATGCAGAGACATTGTCTAGATACACGGAGATGGAATCTAGACAAGCAGAGACATCGACTGGACACACAGAGACA
>JANNVS010000462.1:0-13353 GCA_031414515.1 Sphingobacteriales bacterium
GAAAGGCTATGTACTTAAAAATATATCAAAAGATGATTTGCTAATCGCCATCGATACCGTTTTTCAGGATAAAACCTATTTGGATAAAGATGCTCAGGAAAAACTAATATCTTCACTTTCAAATACAGAAGTTGAAGATGAAAAGAATTACGAAGAATTAGCTTCTCAAATTACTCAACGCGAATTGGAGATTCTACAATTAATTGCCTTAGGGTTAACTTCTCAAGATGTAGCTAATAAATTATTTATAAGTAAAAACACTGTGGAAACGCATCGTAAAAATATGTTGGCTAAATTGAATGTAAACAATACTGCAGCTTTACTAAAGATTGCTTATAAAAATGGATTGGTTTAATTTTTGTTAATCTGATTTATCAAATTTACAATATGAAATATTTATTATTAGTTACATTATTAGTAATGGAGTTTTTATCTTTTGCAAAAGACAAAGCTTCAATAGAGATAAAAGAAGATTCAGTTTTTGTAGATGGTAAAGTTTATTTTGTTTTTGAGAAAGTAAAATACTTACCTGGGACATTTAATTATTTTATTAAAGATTTATCAGGGAAAAAATTAGCATTCTTAAAATTCAATGATTACAATGATCCGAAAGAAATATCTTCAGCAAATCCAGAAGGCAGAGAAACTTATTATGAAGTTACATTTTTAGAAAGTAGCCAAAAAGCAGAAATTCCTGCTTATGCAAGACAAATAAAAATGGCTGAATTTATAGTAAAACAAAATATTGTTCAAAATGGAACAATTAGCAAAGACAGCGAACTAGAATTTATTTTAATAAACGGTACACCTTATAGTAAAAAACGTGAAGAAATGAATGGTGGCAATACTATTATTATAAATAATAACTCTACACCAGTAACAAGAAACGGCATAAATATAAATATCAATAAATCTGACGATTAATTTTAGAATTCTAAAATTTTATGATTTAGTTTTATTCAATTCATTTTCTTTTTCCCAAGCCATAAATCGTTCTATTTCTTTATTCAAAGTCTTTACTAGATAACCTAAGACAAAAATATCATCTAATTGTCCGATAACAGGAATAAAATCAGGAATTAAATCAAAAGGGTTTGCAAAATAGATTAATGCGGCAACTACTGCAATTATAGATTTTGTAGAAATATTTTTATAATCACCTTTTATCCAAGTGCTCAACATTCGTGCTAATGCAATCACACTATCTTGTATTTTATAAAATAATTCTGATGACTCACCTATTTTCAAAAAAACTTTATCTAATAGTTGTGACACTTTCGTATCAGAAGAAATAATGCGTTCTGCTTGTTTGTATAAATTATCAAAAATTGTTTGCATACTATTTCTATTTTAATAAATAAAATCGTTCGCCTGTATTTTTATCGATGATTGATTTTTTTATTCTTTGTTGTAATAAGTTTGACAAAGTTACATTTTTAGTGCAAATCAAGTAATTAATTTTGAACTTCTGTATGAATTGGAGTTGACTCTTTTCAATAGAGTCAAATTGTTTATTTAGTTTTTGTGATTCTACAAAACGATAAAATGATGAAGTTGCAATTGTTTCCTTTTCAATCTGGTTTAATCTGGAATCTTTAGAATATGGATAATCATAAATTGACAGAGACAATGGAAACGTTTTTTTGTCGAAATAAATTAAATATTTTCCTAGGATGTTAAGCGTTGTCACGTAACTAAAAGAAAAAGTATAATCTTCTTTATCCATCATAAATGCACCAATTGAAGAGAAATTCTTACTTTCCTGTTTAATAGATGTCAAATAATCTCCAGACTTATCATAACTAAATTGGTAGTTTCTATATGAATTAATAAAGCCAGCAATTAAAAAAATTGCGATGAAAAATATTCTAAATACTGTTCTCTTTTTCTTTACCCAAATAAGAATAATAATAAGTATAGAAATAAGATTAAAGACATTCAAACTAATATTGGCAAAAATTTGAGTTGAAGTTAATTTGTAATTTAACAAAGCCCAACCTAATAATGAAATAGAGTATATTAAAAAGATTATAAAATTCTCTTTAACAAATATATGTTGAAATTTAAAATTAAAAATATATAAGACCCAAAATGGCATAAAAATTAAGGCGAACTGAATAGTAGATCCACCTATAATATTAATAGCAGTTTTCCAGTATAAAACCTCATTAATCTTTAAAAAAATATCAGAAAAATGAGTGCTTACATGTGAGTTGGATGGATGTAAGATTTTATAAAATGCAAAAATCAGGATTACGGAGCTAAGACAAATCATCAAATAATTTATCTTAACTTTTTTGGTATACATAAAATCAATAAAGTACCAAATAATAAATACTGGATAAATGCTTATTGCATTACCTATATGTACAATTGGCAATGCTAATAAACAAATCAATGCATCATTATTCTTTTTATTTAAAATGAATAAGACAGCTGCAATTAAAAAAATATAATTTGGATAAAATTTGAGTATTGTTACAGCATTTAATGAATATACAAGAATGTCTGACATAAAATATACATTCGTATAGATATTAAAAACGAATCCAGTAATAAAAACCAGGAAAAAACACAATATTAAATCTAAAATTTCTACTTTTTTAAATTGCTCCAAAATGGCAATAATACCTATCCAAATTAATATGTTTGCTATGCTAAACGTTATTAAAATAAGCGTTAGACAGGTGTTTAAACCCAACAAGCTGCTAAACCCAGCAGATTGCCATAATTCATAATAGTGGTATGGATTAACACCTAATGGATTTGCATAATCACAAGAACTATTTTCATATCCAAAACGTGTTAAAAAATCAATACAATTTGTATAAAATACTAAGTCACTATGTGGAAGGAAAGGAATATCAAATTCAGAATTATAAATTTGTCCAAATCTAAATATAAAAAAAAGCAAAGAACCTATAGATATGGCAACTAAAAATAGCACAAAATCATATCTAAAATTAGTCATGTTCTTTTTATCAACTTGAACAGTTGAACTATTTTTGTATTTAAAAATAAAATAAAAAAATAATGGAATCATAAAAACCATTACAGTAATACCTTTAGTAAAATAGATTGCTGTTGTTAAAATAAATATATTCAGACCAACCATTAAGTTGGTAAAATGCTTGGTATAGGGTTTTTCAATATGAATTTTAAAAGCTTTTAAACTAAAAAAACCCAATGCATATAACAAGAAAAGATATAGAATTAAAATTGGAAAATAAGTAATAAAAATTTGCGCCATAAATATGAATTATAATTTTTGCCCAACAATTACTATCTGTGTAAAAGCATCTTTTGGACCAAAATAATATTCAACAAATTTAAATCCTGCTTTTTCAATTAATCCTTTTATGTGTGCTTTTGAACGAACACGTGTGATTTCATCAGGATGTAGTTTTATATTTTTGCGTAATATTTTATTCAATACAAAATGTGCTGTATCTAAAACCTGAACTGTTAAACCAAATATTGGTGGAATAAATAGACAAATTTTGCCACCTGTTTTTAATACTCTTTTAAATTCTAGTAAAATTTGTTGGATTTCATCTTCTGTAAAATGTTCAACTACACCTAAATCGTAAACACCATCAAATGTTTCATTATCAAACGGCATCTCAAAAATACTTGCTTGAACAATTTTTGCTTTTTGCTGATTTACAGAATCATATATTCTCAAAGCTGTGTATGAAATATCTAAAGCAGTTACCTGATAATTATTTACTATATCAGTATCTACTTTTCCACTTCCACAACCAGCATGTAATAAGGTTTGTCCTTTTGTAAAGTGTTTAAATATGAAATGATTCAATGCACGTTTTATAATATTATTTCTGTAAAAGTTGGCAAATACATCATAGGTTTTGTTGGATGCCTTATCCTGTTCAGACCAGTAAATATCCCAATCTTCCTGAACAACTTTATCTTTTCCATCAAAAAATATTTCTTTATCCTGTTTTTTATTATTTTCCATTATAGATTAGTGAATTTATGTTGAAATTTTTCTTTACAAACATTTTAAACAGAAATTGAAAACTCGTCCAGGCATCTTTAAAATTCATTTTTGAATCTCCATAAGTTCTTTTTGGTAAATGAATGGATATTTCTTTAATTTCAAATTTATTAAGATGAAGTATTAATAAACTCTCGAAGAAAAAAGAATAACTTTTAGAATGAATTAATAAGAATACATCTTTCGGAATTTTCTTTAAATCATAATACCTAAATGCACCACTCGCATCAAAAGGCATATCTAATAATTGTTTAGTTAAAAAATGTCCCAATTTTGTTAAAGACTTTCTGAAAATATTCCAAGTTTGCAAACTTTCTTTATCCATATATCTTGAGCCAATCACTATTGGATAGGCTTGTCCTTGTTTAAAAAAATCTACAATATATTCTGGTGAATGCGTTAAATCGCAATCCATTGTAATTAGTGAATCGTAGTTGTTATTATAAGCCCAATCAATTCCAACTTGATGTGCACTTCCAATACCTTGTTTACCAGCTCTATGAATTGTAAATAAATGAGTGTCTTCTTTTGCCAACTTATCTATAATTATACCTGTTCCATCTGGAGAATTATCATCCAAAAATAATATATCATACGAAATTCTAAGCTGCAAAGACTTTATCATTTGATAAATTATATTCACATTTTCAGCTTCATTATAAGTAGGAATAAATATTAACAGATTATTCATTTAAAATTTTTATACCTTTTAAAATTTATACTGAGCATGAAAATACAAAAATTATTACTCAAATAATACTTGTAAATAAATTGCAATAAATATTATGACAATCTCTTTTTATAGTCTTCATATCCAAAAGATTGGACTAATTCAAAGGTATTATCTGATTTCCAAATTCCAATATTTGGTAAATTAATTCCATTAAACGTAGTTGTTTTAACCATCGTATAATGTATCATGTCATCAAATATAATCTGATCGCCAATTTTTAATTCGTTTTTAAATTTCCACGTGCCCATAAAATCACCTGCCAAACAACTCATTCCACCTAAATTATATTCAAAATCACCATCGTCAGTTGCACTTAAAATAGTAGGTTTATATGGCATTTCCAAACAATCAGGCATATGACAAGTAAACGAAACATCAAGCATTGCCGTTGGAAAATCACCATTCGGAACAATATCTAAAATAGTAGAAACTAACACACCAATTTGCCATCCAACTGCGCTTCCTGGTTCTAAAATTATTTGTTCTATGTTTGGATATTTTGATTTGAATTTCTTTAATAATTGAATTAAATGTTCAGGCTCATAATCTTTGCGCGTAATCAAATGACCACCACCAAAATTTAACCATTTTGCCTGTTGAATTAAAGGATGATATAATTTGATAAACGATTCTAAAACTCGTTCTAAAGTATATGAAGTATTTTCACACAACGCATGAAAGTGAATTCCATCAATACCAACTGGTAATTTATCTGATAATAGATTTCTTGGAATACCTAATCGCGAATTTAGTGAAGCTGGATTATACAAATCTGTTTCTATTTCCGAATATCCAGGATTTACACGCAAGCCGTAAGAAATATCTTTGCGCATTCTACTTTTGTATAATTCATATTGCGATAAGGAATTAAAGGTAATGTGAGATGAAATATCTTGTATTCCATTAAACTCATTTGGTAGATAAACTGGACAATACGTGTGCGCTTTTACGTTCATTTTTTCAAACACTAATTTTGCTTCGTAGAAAGAACTTGCAGTGGCACCATGCAAATATTGTTTTACCAATGGAAAAACTGCATGAAAAGAAAACCCTTTCAATGCACAAATAATATGTACACCTGCTTCCTTTTGTATTTGTTTTAATAAAGAAAGATTTTTGATTAATTTTTTTTCTTCTAATACATAAGATGGTGATGGTATTTTTGAGTAATCCATTTTTAATTTTGAGTTCGTAAATTTAGTTAATCTTTTACTTCTAAATCACAAAAAATAAATTTATTACCATCAAATAAACCTTTGTCGCTG
This sequence comes from Sphingobacteriales bacterium, assembly GCA_031414515.1. Classification (GTDB taxonomy): domain Bacteria; phylum Bacteroidota; class Bacteroidia; order Chitinophagales; family JADIYW01; genus JADJSS01. Next base: position 6,017 of record JANNVS010000462.1, read on the forward strand.
AGTTTTAAACTTGGTATAACTAATAATGCCATAAATGATAACGACATGAATGGTGAATGCAACGTACAGCCAAATTCTTTTGCAGATTTTACTAATTCAGTATATTTTTTTGCAACAATTTCACAGCTATCAGTACTCATTAAACCTGCAACTGGCAAACCTAAAACTTGTGTGTTATTTCCATCGGTTGCAGACAAGCCACCTCGTTCCTTTATTATAGCATTTGTAGCTTTGCACATGCTTTCATCATCTACACCAACTACAATTATATTATGTGAATCATGTGCTACAGAAGATGCTAATGCGCCACGTTTTAATCCAAAATTTTTAATGAATGCAACGGCAATTGGTTTTTCCTGATAACGATTTACAACAGCAATTTTTAAAATATCATCTTCAACGTTTGAAATGGCATTTTTGTTTTCATCTAATGAAATAGTTCCGATGTAGGTTTTTGTTATCAATTGTCCATCAATAACTTCTATTGCATTTATTTTTTGTGATGATAATTGAATTTGAAAATCTTCTTCTTTTTTAAAATCAATGGAGAAATTATTAATAATTTTTTCAGGTTGTGTTTCAATAAAACTAATACCATTTTTCGCTACTAAATTTCCATCTATATACGTTTCTAAAATATCAAAATCTTGTAAATTATTAATGATGATAAAATCTGCTGCATCATTTTGCTTTAATAAGCCAACCTCTAATTTATAGTGCAACACAGGATTTACACAAGCTGCTTGTAATATTTTATACAAATCAATTTCTTTCGTAATAGCACGTTTTACTAATAGATTTATATGACCAAGTAACAAATCATCAGGATGCTTATCATCTGAACAAAACATAATCTCATTTGGATAATTATTCAACAAATCAATCAATGCTTCAAAGTTTTTTGCTGCGCTTCCTTCGCGAATCAATATTTTCATTCCATGCTCTAATTTGAATTTTGCTTCTTCATATATAAAACATTCATGATCGGTAGAAATTCCAGCTGAAATATATTGTATCGCTTTTTCGCCTGTTAAACCTGGCGCGTGACCATCAATTGGCTTGTTGTGTTTTTTAGCAATTTCAATTTTATCCATCACCATTTTATCATTAAATAAAACACCTGGATAATTCATCATTTCTGCTAAATATCTTATTTCATTCAAAGACATCAATTCATCAATATCTTCTGCTGTTACTTCTGCGCCGGCGGTTTCAAAAGATGTTGCTGGTACACAAGATGGCGCACCGAAATTAAATTTAAACACACATTTCTTTCCATTTTCTATCATGTAATACACACCTTCTTTCCCTAAAACATTTGCTATTTCATGTGGATCGGAAACCGTTGCCACTGTTCCATGAATAACTGCTTTTTTAGCAAATTCTGTTGGTACCAACATCGAACTTTCAACATGCACATGCGCATCTACAAAACCAGGTAAAATATAAGTCTCAACCACTTCATCAATTTTTTCAATAGTTTTTATCTTGCCATTCTCAATAGTAATTTTTGCAGGAAAGATTTCCTTTTTTTGAATATTGATGTAGTTGGATTTTATTTGCATAAATTATTTTAACCACAAAGTTTACGAAGATTTCTACACTAAGAAAGCATTTTTAAGAAAAAAAACTTCGCAAGTTTAAAAAACATACGAAGTTTAAAGATAGTTATTTTATGAGATTCTCAATCAAGTTGAAAATGACATTGACTAATATTCATGTGGTAATTCCAACCCAACTTTTTCGTGCCAAGGTAAACCGTATTTACCAACTTGTGCCATAAACGGATCTGGATCCATTTCTTCTGTATTATACACACCAGGTTTCATCCAAACACCATCTAGCATTAGCTTTGCGCCCAACATTGCAGGCACGCCTGTTGTATAGCTCACACCTTGTGCTTTCGCATCATTATATGCATCTTGATGTTTACAATTATTCCAAGCAAAATAGGTTTGGTCTTTGCCATCTTTAATACCTTTTATTTGGCAACCTATAGAAGTTTCACCTGAATAATTTTCGCCTAAACTGCTTGGTTCTGGCAATAAAGCTTTTAAAAATTCTAATGGAATAATTTCTCGTCCTTGAAACATAATTGGTTTGATACTCGTGATTCCAATATTTTGCATTACTTCTAAATGCGTTAAATATGCTTGTCCAAACGTCATCCAAAAACGTGCACGTTTCAACGTTGGAAAATTCTTTACCAACGATTCTAATTCTTCGTGATATAATAAATACGATTCTTTTGGACCGATATTTGGATAATCAATTGGCTTGTGAATTGACATTGGTTTAATGATTTTCCATTCGCCATTTTCCCAATATTTTCCGTCTTGCGTAATTTCTCTAATATTTATTTCAGGGTTGAAGTTTGTAGCAAACGCTTGTCCATGGTCGCCTGCATTACAATCCACAATATCTAAATAATGAATTTCATCGAAGTAATGTTTTGCAGCATGCGCTACATAAATCTGCGATTGACCTGGATCGAAACCGCAACCTAACAATGCCATGATGCCTTTTTCTTTGAAGCGTTCCTGATAAGCCCATTGCCAAGAATATTCAAATTTCGCTTCATCTTTCGGTTCGTAATTTGCCGTATCTAAATAATGAACGCCAGTTTCCAAACACGCATCCATAATTGTCAAATCTTGATAAGGCAATGCGATATTCATCACCAAATCCGGTTTAAACTGATTGATTAATGCAACGATTTCAGGCACATTATCTGCATCTAAAGCAGCAGTCTGGATTGTCATGTTTTTTATATCAGCAGCAATCGCATCGCATTTAGATTTGGTACGGCTTGCCAGCATTATTTCGCTGAAAACTTCAGGCACAGAGGCGCATTTGCGGACAACTACATTGCCAACGCCACCTGCACCGATAATTAGAACTCTTTTTCCCATTTTAATTTAATTTAACCCTAAATACATAAAGGGACTTTTTTTGTGAATGAATAATTTGAACTTGAGTACAAATGTACAAAAAGCAGAAAAAGTTCTCGAATTAAATTTAAATACGAAAATTAGCGTAATGTTATTATTTAAAACAATAAAATTTGTTTCTGAATATTATGTTCATGTTCTAGCAACCATTGTTTGCGCCATAAACCACCAGCATAACCAGTCAATGAGCCATCTTTACCAATTACTCTATGGCAAGGTACAATTATTGCAAAAGGATTTTTCCCATTCGCAGTTCCTGCTGCACGAATACATTTAGAATCTCCTAAATTTTTAGCTAATTGTAAATAAGAAATTGTTTTGCCAAATGGAATCGTTTGCAATTGAGTCCAAACTTTATTTTGAAAGTCTGTACCTGAAAAATATAGTGGTAAATCAAATTCTTTTCTCGAATCAGAAAAATATTCGTTTAGTTGAAGTTTGCAAATTTCTAGTATCTCATTTGTATTCTCATTTTTTTTATTGTCTGAAAATAAAACAGATAAAATATTTTTATCATCTGCAATTATTTCAATGATTCCGATTGGTGCTTCGAGATGAGATATAAAAATCTGATTCATTTGCTTAGATACATTTATCGAGATTCTTCGATCCACTCAGAATGAAAATGGTATTATTTTAAACTTTTATAATACGTAAAAATATCGTCTAAAGTTTTCTTTGGTTTAAAATTAAAAGTTTTAGAGAACAAACTTCCATCAATAATAACCGGATATTTAAAATAATTTATTAAGTATGGTGGAAATGATTTCCATTTTAGAAATCGTGCGATAGATTCGGTTAAAGCTGGTGGAACAGAAGGAATCTGTATCGTTTTAGAACCTGATGCTTTAATTGCGTCTTGAAAACCGATATAATCATCAGGTGCAACATTATAAACACCTGCGACATTTTTTTCAAATGCAATACAAATTGCATCACGCATATCATCAATATGTATAAATTGCATCAACGGTGAAAAGCCCCAAAGTACTGGTGATCTTTTTTCTGAAAACAATAATGAGAATGTATTACGTACGCCTGGTCCAGCAATATTACAAGGACGTAAGACAGTAATGTTTAATTCTGGATGTTTATACAAATAAATGCTTGAAAGATTTTCCAGCTCAACTGAATCTACTAAATCCATTGTTAATTCTGAAGCTTTTAATGGTGTTGTTTCGTCTAATAAAGATGGATTATAAGCGGAAGCACCATATACAAAATACGTTGACATTACAAGTGTTTTTGGAACATCGTATTTCCTGGCTAAGTCAAATAATTTTCTTGTGCCAATCACATTTGCATTATATCGAGTAAAACGATTTAATTCTTGAGCAGATATTCTACCTAAATGAATAATGCCGTCAAAATGATGTTCACGAAAAATATCTTCAAATAATCGTTTATTAAAATCTACTTTATAACTTTCAACAGGTATTCCTAAGTCAACTTTAGAACGAAAATCAACAGCAATAATTTTGTAGTCATTTTTTAGTTTGTCTATTACTTTTTTAGCCAATGCACCTGCAGCGCCTGTTACTAATATTTTCTTTTTGGGTTCCATTGTATTAATTAAAGAATTATTAAATTGAAAATTATATTCAAAATCACTTAAAGAACTTTCTTTATTCTTTTGATTTGGCGTTCTTTTTTAGTTTTAATTCATTTTGATGCTCTGTTCGTTTTGCTAATCCTTCTTGTATCATATCATTGATAGCTATTTTCACTTTATCAACACGTTCTTTAATATCCGAATCTTTATAGACATCATTTTTAAAATACATTGGTTTGCCGAAATACAAGAATACTTTTGTGGGAAAAACAAATGGCAAAACCAGTGGTGCAACAGGCATTCCAAACATTTTGGCTAATGGTTTAATATCTGCATAAGAACGAATACTTTCTTCCATTCCAATTACTGCTACTGGAATGATTGGTGCATTATGTTTCATTGATAAATGCATAAATCCTGCACCAAAACGTTGTAGTTGGTATCTTAATTTATATAATTTATTAGATCCACGCACACCTTCTGGAAATGCAATTACTGCCTCTTCGTTATCTAACATTCTTTCACAATTTATAGGATCACCAATTACAGCACCCACTGAACTTAACCAATTACCAATAAAAGGAACTGTTGGTAAAAAACGCTCTACCATGGCTTTCGGTGCCCTTGCGCCAAAAGGATTGGTTAATAGAGAATATCCAATTAACATTCCATCAAAAGGAAGTTGACCACTATGATTTGGAATTATTAAACATCGACCTTCTTTTGGAATATTCTCTAATCCAAAGGCTTCTACTTTGAAAAAGTTTTCATATAAAAACTTACTAAACCTCATATTGTTTTTCATGTTTTTAATATTAAAACCCCAAGCATCAAATCCATGTGACCCAACACGATTCGGAAAAACATTCACATATTCATCCACAGATGAATCGTTGAAAATTTTATTGATGATATTTGGTTTTTTATTTTTCCCCATGTATAATATTTAGCTAAGATCAAAAAAATGTCTGAATCCTTATTAACTATTAAAAATTTCATCTAATTTACAAATAAATTACACGTAAAGATAATGTTAGATTGTAAACAAAAATTTAAGTGCTTATTAATAATTGCAGTATTAGTAATAAGTTCTTGTAAAAAAGAAAATACTAGTAATAATTCTAGACTTAAATTATTAACAAAAAAATATGATGAAGTTTATTTTTTGACAACTCACAATGCAATGAATAATACAGAAAAAGGGTATAGTATTCCAAACCAAACACATTCCATTACAAGTCAACTTAAAAATGGAGTACGTGGATTAATGATTGATACCTATGATGGTACAGATGGCAATGCACTCACTTATCATGGTACTTCTGCTTTAGGTAAGGAAAAACTTGTAGATGTATTACAAGAAGTTAAAGATTTTTTACTGACAAATACCAATGAAGTAATTACTATTATCTTTCAAAACGATGGTAGTAATATTCAATTAGAAAAAGCAATAGATAGCATTGGATTAAATTCAATGACTTCTATTCATAATAATGGTGAAGCATGGCCAATTTTACAAACTATGGTTGACAGTAAATAGCGTATAGTTTTATTTGTAGAAAACAACAAAACACCAAGAGCCGATTATTTAATGCATGCAAGGTCAACTGTTTTTGATACAAAGTATACTTATAAAAATGTAAGTGAATTTGATAGTGATGTTAATCGCGGTGGAAGTGGTACGAAAGAATTATATTTAGTTAATCACTGGTTACAAAAAGAATTATTACCTGGTGTAAATATACCTGATAAAACTTTAGCATCACATGCAATGTTCGCATAATATTTGGCAAACGTGTACAGGATTGCAGTATTACCAATAGTCATTTTATTAATTTTTTAGGAGTTGACTTTTATGAAATCGGCGATGCTAAAGCTGTGGTAGATTCTATTAATTTTTAATGAATAATTTTTAATAAATTCTTATATTTGTCCATTAAAAAAAAATCTAAATGTCAATACAAGTAATAGGCGCCGGAATGGGCAGAACAGGAACGATGTCATTAAAACATGCTTTGGAAGAATTAGGCTATCAAAAATGTCATCACATGATAGAAGTGATGCAAAATCCGTCTCAGTTACCATTCTGGAATGAAATGGAAAAAAAGAGAACAACCGATCTAGATGCTGCGATGAAAGGATATACATCTATCGTAGATTTTCCAGGTTCTTTATATTACAAAGAATTGATGCAAAAATATCCAGATGCGAAAATTGTATTAACTGTGCGTGATCCTGAAAAATGGTATAAAAGTTGCCAAGACACCATTTATAATTTACCAAGAGGATTAAAAAAGTTAATGATGAAAATCATTGGTATATTTAAACCAGATATAGCACACGTAGCCAGTGTTTTTGATTATGTAGACTTATCTATTTGGAATGGCATATTCAAAGGAAATTTTGAAGATAAAGATGCCACTCTTAAAATTTTTAATGAATGGATAGAAGAGGTGAAGCGCTCTGTTCCAAAAGAAAAATTATTAGTTTTTGAAGTGACGCAAGGCTGGCAGCCGTTATGCGACTTTTTAGGCAAGCCGATTCCTTCAACTCCATTTCCACGTGTAAATGATACTGCTGAGTTTTTGGAAAGAAAGAAGAATAAATTTAAGGTTTAATCTAAGTTTGTATTTTATCGATAATCATTTTTTCATTTTAGTATAAAAGTAAAAAGAGAAGATTTAAACCAAATGATTCTCCAGATATTTCAAATACAACTTGGCACAGGCTCGCGCATCAGATAAGGCTTCGTGATGATTTAATGGAATATTAAAACGTGTGCAACAATCACTTAATTTATTAGGAGAGAAACCTAAGCTTCGTGAAATCTTCAC
>JANNVS010000463.1:0-2147 GCA_031414515.1 Sphingobacteriales bacterium
TTTTAATTTATATAGATAATTGTTAAATAAGCTAGAATCTAACATTGCTTTCAATGATGGATTATACTCTTTAAACAGGTTAAATATGCGTGCTTGTGCAGTATCAGTGGGCAACGATGTATGATTCGCACAATATTTAAAAACCTCAAAAACATTCCTGTCTTTTATGTAGTTAGTTTTATTTATCCTAAAAGTTTCATAAATTTTTAAAGCCTGTCCATCTGTTAATTTATGAGTAAATAGTTTTTCAATAATATTATTCAAATTAGCATGGAAATAATTAAACGTGATTGAATATTTAGAAAAGAAAGTAGTATTTATTCCAGCAAATAATATATTTGGTATTCGTTTATTACTTTGATGTTGTATTTTCAAATAATCCCAATCATTAGAGCAAATTTGAAGCACTATTATTTTTGGATTCAATGGCATCTTAAATATCAAATTCATTTCTTCTTTTATACCCATTCCAGCTTTACCAATATTAAAAATATTATAATTTGTAAATCTTTCTCTAACAATATTTGAAACTCTATCTGCTGGATTTTTTATTCCATGACCTTCTGTGTATGAGTCGCCAGCAAAAATGATTATCGGTTTATAGTTACCGTATAAGGGTTTAAATTCTATATCTCTAAATCCTTGTTTATTGAGATTCCAATAATAATATTTCCAAGTTTTTGAACAATACGTATTATTTACTCCATTTGTTTCTGGATAAAAAGTAAAAAATGTTTCTGCAAAATAGAAAAGAAAAAGAAAAACAATTCCAATAGATATAAATATAGATTTCTTATTATTTCTATTCTTTTGAATCACCTCTTTTAATAAAATGGGTAAAAGAATTACTGAGGTCATTAGTAAAAGAAATCTCAAAATAAAATAAAATACAGGAAGTTTATATGGATGAAAACTAAACATAATTGGTGTTATGTAAAACATTGCTACATTTGCAACGATATACAATAATAAATACATCCTTATTTTATTCACAATAATATAGTTTTAGTAAATATAATAAAAGGACGATTAAAATCATTTAAAATTGAGAATTCTTGGTATCTCTGCATATTATCACGATTCTGCTGTCTGCTTGATTGAAGATGGCAATATAATCTATGCCGCACAAGAAGAACGTTTTACAAGAATAAAAAATGATGCTTCATTTCCAATTTTAGCTATAAAAGATTGTCTTTCCTTTACTACTACTGATTTAAATGAGGTTGACGCCATTGTTTATTATGAAAAACCATTTTTAAAATTAGAACGAATATTAAAAACATATTTAGATACTGCACCCAAAGGCATAACTTCCTTTCTACAGGCAATGCATGTCTGGACAACAGAAAAATTATTTATAAAACAAAATATTTATGCAGAATTAAAGAAAATTGAGCCTGACTTTAAAAAGAAAAATATACCGCTATTATTTACTGAACATCATTTATCACATGCTGCATCTGCCTTTTACCCATCCAATTTTAAAGAAGCTGCCATATTGACTATTGATGGTGTAGGTGAATATGCAACCACTTCATTAGCGTATGGAAAAGACAATAATATAGATACATTACGAGAAATACATTTTCCTAATTCTATAGGTTTATTATATTCTGCAATCACCTATTTTCTAGGCTTTAAAGTAAATAGTGATGAATACAAAGTGATGGGTTTGGCTGCGTATGGAAATCCTGAAAGTAATGAAACAATAAAATACATACAGATTATTGAAGAAAAATTAATCTTCTTAAATGCAGATGGTAGCTATAAATTAAATATAATATATTTTGCTTATACTCATGCATTAACAATGGTAAATGATAAAGACTGGCAACAGTTATTTAGCATTGAAAAAAGAAAACCTGATGACGAATTAACACAACGACATTGCAACTTGGCCTATGCTTTTCAGAAGGTAACTGAAAAAGCAGTATTAAATTTATGTGCTGAAATAAAAAGAATGACAAGCACTGAGAACTTATGTTTAGCTGGTGGCGTGGCTTTGAACAGTGTGATTAATGGTCTAATAAAAGAGGCTGGTATTTTTAAGAATATCTTTATACAACCCGCAAGTGGTGATGCTGGTGGTGCTTTGGGCTGTGCGTTGGCGACTTATTATATGCATTATGAAAAAGACCGTCACTTGA
>JANNVS010000464.1:0-2123 GCA_031414515.1 Sphingobacteriales bacterium
CAGCAACACCATATCCACCTAAATTATCAAGAAGCGTTGTCCATTCTGCATGTGATGGAACATGCCAACCTTTCGGTGCAATCTTATTTGATTTTACAGCTAACCAATTATATAATTTGCCGTAAACAGCATCATTATCAGCATTTTCATCATAAAAACAATAAGCACCAGCGGTAATATTGCTCCATACTAAATTCGTTATATCTGATTCTAATTCTGTTCCGTCATTATAGTGTCTGGTTTTCAGATTTTCCTGCATCCAACATTGGTTACCAATATTAACAGTATTATATACATTACCATCAATATCAGATATGGTATCGCCACACTTCCATTCCTTTTTTTCACATGAACTAATTAGCAATACAACTATAAATAATGCTAGAATACTTTTTACTTTTTTCATTTATTGAGATTTATTTTTAAAAATGACACCTAATAATTACATTAGGTAGTATATACAAACTATAGAAAAATTAAGGAAAATATTGAAAGAAATCACAAAACAACTAACTTGTTCTGTTAAAGATTTATTGACTGCTGACTGCTGACTGCTGACTGCTGACTGCTGACTGCTGACTTGAAATGAATGAATTAAAAACATATTGCAATATATAAATATTTTATATCCAAACAAATTACTTAATAAATTATTATTTTCTAAAGCGTAAACCTGATTTAAAAATCAAAATTTACCAATGCCGAAATCTTACACAAAGGTTCAAGTAGTATAAAAATACAAAAGATAATTGAATGATTCTTTCTAAGGTTTGAATAATATATCTGCAGCACCTTTTGATTTATCAATAACTTTAGTGTCACCAACTTTTTTAAGTGTATAAGTAATTGTTCCCATAAAATAGCGTTGCAAGGCAACAGAAGTTACATCTTCTGTAAAAATTTCATTTATACTTCTGGTAATATTTCTGTTTTGGTTTAAAATATCTACTGCGCTGAATTTTATTTCCAAGCTTTCATCTTTTAAAAATTTATAGGCTAATGATGCATTCAGTAACCAAAAACTAGTATTGAATGAACTGGAACCACCAGCATTTAATGTATTACTTACTGAAGTATTAAATACAAATCCTTTCCAAAACTGATAATTGATTTTAGCAGAAGCAGTATGATTAAAGAAGTTATTATTATTTTGTTCCTGCAAGGTGTTTTTTACAATAGTATAAGTTGCAGTATACGAAACTGTAAAATCTATTTTTTTACTGATATTACTACTTAAAGAAAATCCTGAATTGAATGCAAAAGAATTAGCATTGTTGCGTAAGCTATTAACTAATGTCGGTATTCTATTATAAATAAAACCACTATTAAAATTCATATTGCTTTTCATCTTTGTAATTGGAAAACCAAAATTTATAAATGTTCTGATATTCCAAAATCCATTTAAATTTACTGGTCTTATAAATTGTGTGCCTGATGCTGCAAAAATGTTATTTATAAGTGTGTCGTTGACTAAAATAGTGGTTGAATTTGCTATATAATTTATAGTATTTGTTGCATTCGAAAACACAAAAAGACTGGTTGCTTTATCCGTATTTGCTCTGCTGTAGCGCAATCCAATAGTTTGCGAAAAGGTTTGTTTTAAATTCGGATTTCCTGTTGAAAGAATTAATGAATTACTGTTATCAATTACATTTTGCAATTGAGTTATACTTGGTGGATTGTTAGATGTGCGATAAAAAAATCGAAGGTTTTCTGTTTTAGAAAACTTATAATTTAATTCGGTATTTGGCAATAAAGAAAGGAAATTTTTATAAACAGAAATTGTATTTGGCGATAGCTGTTCGCTGCGCAGCAAAGCAACTTGTCCGTTTATACCAATCGTCCAGTTAAATTTTTTATTGTTGTATCTATAAGCAATTCCAATTTTATTAGTTAGATAAGTATTATTGAATTGATTGCTTAAAGTCGTATCTGTTAATGTGTAGCTATCTGATAATACATCGTAGTTATTCGTGTTTTTTACAGAAGTAGATTTAGTAAAAGAGGGTGCATAATTAATAGAAAGCTGACCATATTTTTTTATTGGTTCTGTATAAACTATATTTCCGCCAATTGTGTAGCTTCTAGTTTGTAATATAGATTTTTGGTCGATAGAATCTGTA
>JANNVS010000465.1:0-4747 GCA_031414515.1 Sphingobacteriales bacterium
TCATAAATAATTACGTTCGCATCTACTGCCATACCGAGTGTTAAGACTATTCCAGCGATACCAGGTAAAGTTAGTGTTGAACTGAAAGCTGCCATTAATCCGATAATCATAAATAAGTTTAATAGCAATACTAAATTTGCAACCACACCAGCAGTTGAATAGAATAATACCATAAATGTTACGACTAAAATAAAACTCACCAACATTGAGATTAATCCAGCGTTGATGGATTGTTTTCCTAGAGAAGGACCTACTAATTCTTCTTCGATTATTCGTGCAGAGGCTGGTAGTTTTCCTGTTTTTAATACATTAGCTAAATCCGAAGCTTCCTGTATATCAAAGCCACCACTAATTTGAGAGCTTCCTCCATCAATTTCACCATTTACATTTGGTGCTGAATAGACTTGATTGTCTAAAACAATTGCAATACTATTTCCAATATTTTTTTTGGTTAAATCTCTCCAGGTTCGTCCACCAATAGTATTCATTTGCATACTTACTACCACTTGTCCATTTTGATCATAGTCTTGACGTGCTTGTGTTACCACACTTCCATCTAAAGGCGCCTTTCCACTGTTGCTGTTTCTTTTTATAGCATAAATAGTATAATATTTTTGTTTATCACCAAATGATTTTGCACTATATAAGAAATCTACTTCTTTTGGAAATACACTACGAACATCAGGATTCGTTAAATACTCAGTAAGTTTTGCAGTATCAAAAGCACTTACATATCCAATAGCTGGAGTTTCCTGAAACTGATTGTTATTATCTACAGCAGGTTGTAAAACAGCAAAAAGTGGATTTTCATTTTTAAACTCATCAAATTTCTTTTGCTTTTCAGCAGCAGTATCGATTTTTGTATTCTTTGAGCCACTTAATGGATTTATAGATTTTGAAGATGAATCTGTTGAGCCTGTTAAAATGTTTTTAGCATTTGAGATAGTAGCAGAATCTTTTCCTAAATCTTTTTGAGTTTCTAAATAATTTTTTAACGCCGTATTTGCATCATTAATAGATTTTGCTAATTCGGTAGCTTTATAAGTTTCCCAAAATTCTAGATTAGCAGTCGTTTGTAATAAATGGCGAACACGTGCAGGATTATCCACACCAGCAATTTCCACGGTGATTCTGCCTTTGTTTGGTTCTAAAGTAACTGTAGGTTGTTTGGTTCCAAATTGGTCTATACGAGTTTGAATAATACTATAGGTTCTGTTAATAGCATCGCCTGATTGTTTACGAATATATTTTTCTACCTCAGCATCACTACTTTCAAAAGTAATTTCATCTTTGTTATTTCTGGTAGCAAAAGTTTGCGCCAGTTTTGCTTCAGGACTTAGTTCTTTGAATGCTTTTAAAAATAATGTAACATAATCATCATTACTTGAAGCCATTCGTTGCTCTGCAATAACCAGTGAATTATTAAATTTAGGATCACGACTGTTCTCAGCAAGCGATAATAATAATTCTTTCAATGAAACTTGCAATACTACACTCATACCGCCTTGTAAGTCCAATCCTAAGTTCAATTGTTGTTCTTTACAAGCTTTATACGTATTCCACAAATAAACTTTTTCATTTGAAATAGAGTCTAAATACCTGTTTTTGTATCTAACTCTGCTCTGATGAATAGAGTCTTCGTATAGGAATTGAGACAACTGGTTGTCAGGATAACGCAAAGCAGGATCTTGCATCGCAATGCTTTTTTCTGCTAAAGCAACTGCCTTATTCTCAATTGAATTTACTTTGTATGTGAATGACAGGCAATAAATGCAAATCAATACAATTAATGCTGTAAGAATTATCAGCGCCGTTCTTGTTCCTTTTCCCATAAGTGTTTAAATTAAATAAGGGCGCAAATATACGCTTTTTGAGCAAAAAACAGAAATGAATAATGCACATAATGTTATAAATCAATTAATAATTGTAATGTTAGTAGATTCCATTGCCGATAAAAATGCCAACCATAAATTTTTTGGCTTAAAAAATGGAAATTTTACCCGTATACGCTTTATTGTCATTGGTGATAACCTGTATAATGTAAATTCCTTTTGCTAAATCAGGCAGAAAAAGGATATTTTCTGGGTTCAGGAAGCTTCTTTCTATTGTTCCAATTGAATTATAGATTATTAATTTATTTATAGTAATATTTGATTTGCTTGTAATTTGCAAAGTATTGTTCTTTAGTACAAATTTTAATTGGATATCATTGATATTGTTTAGAATATCTGTAATAGTTGTGGTATCCAATACTTTTAAATCTATAGTAATTGCGGAATCACAGCCGAAAACACTTTGTAGATTGTTTATATAAGTGCCTTGTGTGCTGGTTGTATTTCCGTTTGGCAAAGTATAAACATCACCTAAATAAATAGAATCTTCTATAGTAATATCAAATACTGGATGCTCATAAACATGCACCGTTAATAAAGAATCGCACCCAAATGAATTCTGAAAGGTATAGTTGAATATTCCTGATGTCGTGGTTGAGCCACCATTTGGCAATCGGTAAGTTTCACCGTCGCAGATATCTGCAATTATTAAAGCAGAAGAAGTTGGTAAAGCTGTTAATGCAACAGTTATAATTGAATCACAACCTGATGTATTTGGAATAGTATCTGAATAAGTAGATGCAGTTGTTACCACTTTTCCACTTGGTAAAGTATAATTTGTACTTGAACAAAAAGAGGTATATAAAGTTGAAGTACTTTTGTTCTTTAAGGTAATAACAGTAGTAATAATGGAATCTTTACCAGATGGTAAAATAAAACTAGATGTATAACTGCCTGCCGATGTCACATTTCTGCCGTCTGGCAAGGTATAAGTTATTCCATCGCATAAAGTAACTCTTTGTGTTATATATATCGGAATCTGACGCAATTGAATATTTTTGGTTAAAGTAACACCATTTACCAAAGTAGCGTTAAAAAATTTAGTAATATAACCAGCTTTCTCAGCTTTAAATCTAGTGATACCAGATTTTACAGAGCCTGTTTTATACACACCGTCAATAGTAGTTAGAATAGAAATAGCAGTATCTACAAAACTTATTTTTACACCAGCCAACTCTTGTGTTGTATTGGTATCTGTAACTATACCTTGTATGCGTGCAGCACGTATATATGTAGGTTTTACAACGAATAAACCTTTTGTCATGTCACTTAAAGTCATATTACCTGATTTGTAAAAACCAAAAGCACCCCAAACACCACTGTATGCTCTTGTGACACCAGGTTGTGTATCATAATAACCAACACAGATAACATTTGTCGGATCTGATGCATCAAATAAAGCAACACCATCTGAATAATAAGAAGAATAAATAAAGTCATTCAAAACGTGTACGTTATGTGCAATTTCTTCATTCGTTTGATTAATCTTAAATTCGTCAATTTGGTGAATATTATTTAAATCGGAAATATCATAGGCTTCTATTGGCATATTAAATTGCTCGTGTGTAACAAACAATGTTTTACTATTATCAGACAGCCACATATTGTGAACCGCAGGATACGGCGTACCAAAATCCTGTATTTTTATAGGATTTGACCGGTTTCTCACATCCCAAACAGAAAATCTGCTAATATTGTTAGTATTGTAAATATGAGCTTGAAACATGGTATCATTTCTTACATAACAATCGTGAACATAGTTTACAGCACCTGTTCCAAATAAGTTCTGCGTGAAGCCAACATAAGTAGGTTTCATCGGATTTGGTTTCAAATCGTAAATCATTACGCCATTAGTTCTGGTGCCATTTACTCTTGCGTCACCACCATTCAAATACAAAAATCCTTTTTCATCAATAAATAAGGAGTGACTTCTTGCTATATAATTATTAGGTGTAGTTCCTTTAAATGTATCTGCTTTTCCATTTGGAATTTGTCTTAAATCATATATCAACACACCTTCTGAATTCGCAGAGTCATTGTCTTGAGTAATATATGCATAGCTTTTGTACGTTTGGCATTCGCGCCAAGTTCCTTGTTTTCCATTAATAAATTTAACTTCGACTGGATTTGCAGGTGTTGTAATATCTACAATAGATAAGCCTTTAGTTGTGCCAACTAATGCATATTCTTTATTATTGATAGTGTCATTCCAACCCCAACTACCAGAAAGATTCTGACCAGTGTATGTTTTTTTACCTAAAAATTGAAAATTATATTGAGCAAATATATGAGAAGACACGACAATAATAAATGTTGTAATAAAGAATTTCTTATTCATAAAATTACTAAGGTGTTGCGTTGACAAATGTTCCGTTTACGTAGTTATAAAGATACAAAAAAGTATTATCATAAAAATCTACGTTCCCATTTGAGTTTAATATAGGTTTAAATTGGAATTTTGTTTGAATATTATCAAAATCAACAGTATAATTATAGGTATTATCCTGTAAATTTTGATTCTTATTTATTTTGTTAAATAAATGCATCATTAAGTCAAATCCTTGATTAGCTGTTTCTGTTGTAGCCTTCTTGTATTTTTCCTCGTATTTTAGTCCAAAATAACTAAGGTTTGGATTTTGAGCGCTGAATGGATAAACAGTATATATTGAATGTTGATTTTTTATGTCAGTTAAAGCTTTTGTATTTTTTACACAAGAAGAAGTAAATATATGTAGGTGATTCTTTATGGGTTTTAGCTTTGATATAATTGATTTTACATAACTATCTTTAGATGAATATATTAAGATAATTCTTTCACTTAGAGTATCTGTTTGAGTCAAAGATTTTGAAACATC
>JANNVS010000466.1:0-2936 GCA_031414515.1 Sphingobacteriales bacterium
TTTGAATAATTAATTTGTCTTTGTTTATGATTGTATCAAATCTTACTATGAAACCTCTATCGAGGTCATCGTTTGAATTCGCAAAAATTATTCCATCAATATCAAAATTATTAGCTTTCAAAAGTTTAATTGCTATGCTCCACCAATTTGCCAAACCACCACCATCAACACTCATATTCCATAACTCTACATTTATGCTATCATTAATTAGCTGTTTGTTTATATATTCTTGCACATTATCTACCCAAGAATGTGGTGTAAATTGAGAAGCAGTAAATGAATCTCCAAACACTACAATCCTTTTAGTTTTTTTATTACTATTACTAGGAAAAAAATTATATTTAGATGGCAACCCTAAATTGTTTCCTTTTAAAATTCCGTAAGTTTCAAGATTACCATTTTCAATATAACAACCATATCTCGAAGGTATTCTAGATATTTTATATCCTATTAAACTATCAAATTGGAAATTACCTTGCAGGTCAGAAGACTCATGAAAATATATAGTATTACCTTCAATTTTACCATAATAAAATAAAGTAGATATAACTATTTCAGATATTATATATGTTATAATTGAAATAATTATAATAGTACGAATTCTGTTTCCAAAATTATTTTTTAATGTCATCGCATTGTTTTAATTCCTTGCATCTGAAATAATCATACCATTATATTTAAATGCTTTAATTTAATTTACACAAAAATAAAATGATATTATTTTAGTTAGTACTCAATAAATCAATGAAGAAATAGGTGTCCAGCTTTTAAAATAAAATTTTATAAGAATTTATCTGTCCATTAACATGTTCAATTTTTTCAAACCTTATAACTCTGTTCCAATATAACTTCATGTATTTTTGATATATTATCGTTTCTTCATCTTTTAAAATAAATTCAATATTATTCCTTGAAATATATTCTAATTTTTCAATAAGTGATAATGGATTGCAATTGCATTTTTTTTCCCAAGAACTCTTGTAACAATCATACGAATTTAAGAATCCAAAATTTAAAAAAATTGCATTCGTGTTCTTTAAATTAAATAAAGGGTTTGGTGAAAAAAAATCACTCATCTCTATACTTTCAATAACTATAGGTTTATTATTATTACTTTTAGCAAGCAAGTAGTTGTAGTTAATTAAAAAATTACTGGCTTTAATCTTATATTTTTCAGAGCTGATTTTTATATTATTGTATGATAGAATTATTAAGATTAAAATTGCAAAGAAATATACTTTTTCTTTTAAAAAAATGGATAAAAGAGTAATATAAAGAATATAATACGGTTCTATAAATCTGAGTGGAACTGAAATATAAAAACACAGAAGAAATGGAAATATAAACAATATTAATAATAACGCAATATATTTAAAACTAGACCTAAAATATATTATACTAATAACAACTAAAGCAAAACAAAGGAGTATCAACCATCTTGCATAATAAATATCAGTTAACGAGTATAAAAATGTAAATGCAAACAATTTCAAATTTATAAAACTATTGATAAATCCACTGGATTTTGTTTTCATTAATTTATTGATATAATCCATTTTAAAATGGTTAATATCCATAATAGAATAATTCGTTAATAGTGAAATGTATAAAGAGTCTTTTGTAGTAATATAATGGTAATCAATGTTGTCTTTGTCAAACAAATCTAACTCTCTGTAATAATAAACTTTTTTGTCTTCTCTTTGTGAGGAACTTAATAATACATTAAAGCTTATAAATACTGAAAAACTTACAATAAATGGTATTAATTGTTGCATCCTTATTTTATTCAGGAATACTGATACTAATAAGAAAATTATTGAAGCTAAAAGAGTCGCATCAATTCTAATTAAACTAAGAAATAAGAAAATGAGAAAGAGTAATAAATTTCTGTTTTTTGATACTATAAGATTGTTATGTATAAGATAAAAAAGACTGAAGCAGGCTATAAATACAATCCTTGTAGAACTTAAGTTAACTATTTGATAGGAAGATATAGCCAGAAAAATAACAGGAAAAGTAATTACAAGAATTGAGGATGAAAACTGCTTTCTAATGATATAAAACAAAACGGATCCGAATAATGTTAGCGATAATATATTATAACCAATGATTATATAACCATAAACTTGTATTTGAGGGAAAAGCTTATTTATTGTAGCATAAACAGAAAAAAGCAAAAAATGAACATCTGCATCATAGTCTTTTATGCCATAATCTGTATAGGTTCCACTTGCCAGAACAGAGAAATACTTTTCGTAATTTTCTAAAGTACATGGCAAATAAAGATGTGCTATCATTGCTAAAAAAAAGCAAACAAATACAACACAAAATTTATTATCTAAGAATTTTTCCAAAGTGATACGTTTATTAAATCATATAAATTTATATAAATAAGTAATTGCAAAATATATCTTGAAAGATTATAGTAAAACATAATTCTGCTTTTGACTTTATCAAATGTATTATCTTTTATCTATTTTATTCATAAAGCGAATAAAAATTGTTTTAAATTCTTATAACATTACTTATATTAATTTACAAGAATTTAAGTCTTCTTTGTATAGGAAGATAACATCGCCAGAGCAAGGTGAGTAATTGATGAATTCCACCAAGCATTGAATCAGGAATTTTTTTAAAAACAGGAATGCGTTTTTCAAAATAATTAAATGTTTGTGCACCTAATACTTTTGAGCAAATCTCCAGTCTGTCTTCAGAAAAAAACTCAGGCACAATATCCACCACCAACACATAACGCTTTTTAGAAGAATGATTCCAGGTAGTATGTAGATGTGCTTCTGTGAAAAGTGTAAGTTCACCGTTTGCCCAACCCTGTTCTTCCCTTCCTACACGAATACCGCAAATAGGATGTGAAGCTGGAATATCCAACCCTAAATGGCAACGTATGATGCCGTTGGTATCACCATAATGAGGCAGTA
>JANNVS010000467.1:0-2146 GCA_031414515.1 Sphingobacteriales bacterium
AATATAAATAATTTATCTAGTTGATACTTTGTAACATCTGCACGCTTCTGAATATATTTTTGATATTTGTAGTCATTCCACCTACCTTGTGAAATTTTCGAAAGAGCATTCTGATAGACAATGGAATCATCTCTTTCTACCATTGTTAAGACTAAACCAATGCACTTAATACTTAGGTTCAAGTCTTCTCGCTTGTCATTTATTATTGCTTCTAGCAAATCAATTCCAATATATGAGATTGGATCTGGTTTAACAGGTATTAGATAATAATCACTAGCCAACAAAGCACTTGTCATCCACACTGAAGGTGTTGGCGGTGTGTCAATTATAACATAATCAAAATTATATTTAGCTTGGATTTCATTTAAAAATCTTTTAAGACGATTCTCTCTACCAGAACCTGGAGCCATTTCTATTCTATATAAATCTAAATTGCCCGGTAAAAAATAAAAATTTTCTCTAAACATTACTGGTTCAATTTCAGATAATGGTTTACTCTTTTTCTCACTAATACCTTTTACTGAATCTGCAATTGTCCTTGTTGTATTCTCAAAAATATTTATTATTGTATCTCTATTATTACTTAAATGATCTATATATTCATCTCCTGTAAACAAACATTGAGTTGCATTGAATTGTGGGTCTATATCTACTAATAATACTTTTTGTCCATGCCTTCTAACTAAACAATCGCATATATTAGTTGTTAGTGTTGTTTTTCCAACACCACCTTTCATATTTATCATACTAATGACAACCATACAAAACTCTTTAATACAAAAGTATGTTTTTATCTTTAAAAATAACTTGATTATTATTTAGTGAATCTGTATTTTATTTAAATATTACACAACAACTCCAAATTCTGTCCTTTGAGTTGTTTTTTGGTGTGTTCGAAGTTTTGTGTGAAGCCTAAGATAAAGCCTCCACCGCCTGCACCGCATAATTTTAAGTAGTATTCGCCGCTGTCTAATCCGCGTTTCCACATCTTATTAAACAAGGTTGGTATCATCGGTTTGAAGTGTTCAAACTGGAATTTAGAAAGTAGTTTCATGTAAGCAAACAAGGTTTCTTTGTCGCCATCTAAAAAAGCCTGTATACAGTTGTTCGCAAATGGTTTCAATTGCTTGTCAACGAACTCACGGAATGTAGGTTCTTCCATTTTCTGCATATAATATTTCACCAAAGGTTCTGTGCTTCTGCTGATGCCTGTATCAATTAAGAAAATTGCGCCTTTGCCTAGGCTGTTCATTTCTACTTTTACAGGTTCTACGCCATTTTTTCCATTAATCAATAACGGCAAATTCAAATAACAAATCAATGGATCTACACCAGAACTGCTACCATGAAAATGAGATTCCATTTTTGCAAAAGTAGCTTTCAATTCAAGAATCTCTGTTTTGTTTGGTGTATTTTCTAATTCAACTTTATGTTTGGTGTATTTTCCATACACAGCAGCTACTAATGCGCCACTACTTCCAACACCAAATCCTTGCGGAATAGATGATTGAAAATACATACCATTTTCTATGTCATTTTTAAACGCATCAATATCAAAATCGATGTTTAATTTTTTGGTGTCTAATAAAATTTGAAGGTAATTTGCAAACTCTACTAAATGCTCATTTGACTCAGAAACAAATTGTTCGTTTATTTCATTTGCATCAAACGTCAGCTTTCCTTTAAATTCATCATACGGCAACGTCAAACCCATAGAGTCTTGAATGATGCTATACTCACCGAAGAGTAAAATTTTTGAATTAAAAGATGGTTCGTTTCTCATTTTATTTTGGTAGGACCTTTCCCAACTTGGTCGTAAATCACTTTTCCATTTTCGCAATATAACAACAACGTATGCTGTATGAATGTTTCCACTTCATTTGCATTTTCCTTAGGATACAACAAGTGTACATTTGGTCCTGCGTCTAAAGTATAGTACAAAGGTACGCCTTTTTCGGCTCTGTAGGTTTTTATTAAATCAATAATTTTCAGTGTATTAGGTAGCATCAACATATAAGATGGCGTAGAACACATCATCAAAGCATGAAGTGTAAGTGCCTCATTTTCAATTATTTCACCAAATTTTTCAATATTTCCGTCTATTAAACAATTCACAAGGGTGGAAAGATGGTTTTCTGCTTGTTGG
>JANNVS010000468.1:0-3109 GCA_031414515.1 Sphingobacteriales bacterium
AACAATTGCACGTGCTGCTGCAGAATTCTTAACGCCAACTACTTTAGAGCTCGGTGGAAAAAGTCCTTGCATTGTAGATAAGCAAGTTGACATAGAAACGGCTGCAAGGCGTATTGCCTGGGGCAAGTTTTTAAATGGCGGACAAACCTGCGTGGCTCCAGATTATTTATTGCTACACGATTCTGTAAAAGAAAAATTCTATAAGGCATTTGCAAAGAGTGTGAAAGAATTTTACGGCAATAATCCGCAAGATAGTGCAGATTATCCGAGAATTATTAACGACCGACATTTCAATCGTTTGGCAACGATGATAAAAGATGGTGAAGTGATTGTTGGTGGAAAAACAGATGCCGAAACCAGATATATCGCACCAACATTAATAGAAATAGATTCGTTAGGACATCCGTTGATGAATGATGAAATTTTTGGTCCAATTTTACCTGTGTTGACGATTCAATCTATTGATGAAGCAATTGCAATTGTAAAGCAATTTGAAAAACCATTAGCGTTTTATATTTTCTCCAACAATTATGCAAATCAGCAAAAATGCCTGAATACTGTGCAGTTTGGTGGTGGCTGTGTGAATGATACTGTTGCTCATTTTATAAATGATGGCTTGCCTTTTGGTGGCGTTGGAAATAGTGGAACTGGTGCCTATCACGGAAAATTTAGCTTTGATACGTTTACACATAAAAAAGGAATTTGTCACAAAGTTACTTGGCCTGATGTTCCTTTGCGCTATCCACCATATAATGGAAAATTGATGCTGGTGAAACAGGTGATGAAATAAACAGAAGTAGTAAGTGGCAAGGAATAAGTAGTAAGTTTTTTTAATTAGAATACGAAATATAACCAAACGAATACGGTGCAATTGTCACCGTATTTTTAGTAAATTTTTCTTCTCTGTATCTTACTGGTTTAACTTTATTTGGATATTCTTTTTCATAAATAGTTTTTCCTGCGGTTGCATATGGATAATCTGCATCAATAGCTTTTAGTTCAAAAGTTGTATTTAGTTTTGCATTGATATTTAGCTGCACATTTTTTCCTGAACGATTTATATAATGCAAGAAAACTTTGTTATCTGTTTTACGCAAAAAAGCATTACAAACAAAGTTTATAGAAACAGTTGTATCCATACAAGTTATGGTTTGGTCAGCTTTGTAAACATCATTCGTTAAGGTTGATGCTAAAAATTTAAACGCAAAATATTGTACAGATGCACTGTTATTTCCATTGATAAATAATGATTTTAATTTCCCTTTTTGTTTGCTTATCAATCCTTCTATTGCATGTAAATTCGTTAGCTCTATATAATTATCATATTTCGTATTTAAATCAATCATTGTGAGAAAATTTTCCGAAACATAGGCAGCCTGCACAAATGTGTTATTTAAAAAATCAGTATTGGCAATATTCCATTCTGTTAACCATAGTTTTCTGCTCTTTCCATAAATTTCAATAAAATTCAAACCAAGATTATACAGATACTTGTTTTTTAGAGGCGCTAATTCATTTAAATTTTTAGTGTATACATTATCAAAAAAAAACTCTTTATCACATACTGCGCACGCTGCATACGGATGCCATGTGTAGGCATCATAGAATTTTTCTTTGCTTATATCCAGATTCCATTTGCGCATAAACTTACTTCTGGCGTTCATATCATTCATGCTTACACCATCACCACCAACTACTGAAATTTTCAGATCAGGATACTTGGCACGAATGGCAATTGCTGTGGCTTTAATTTTTTTGATATAAGTATTTGCATCCGGAAATTGTTTGCGGTAACCCATTAAACAGAATTCATTTCCCAATTCAATGCCTAGAATAATTACGTTGTTTTTTTTTAATTCAGCAATAACGAAAAGTGCTTCTTCGGTTGTGCCTGTAAGCATATTTGCGCAAAAAACAGATTTTGTATTAACTAACTTACATAATCGAATATAATTGTATAATATGTTCTCTTTTCGTTTAGATTGCAGATTGTACAAACCGCCTAAACTTGGCAATATTTCACTTGCTTTATAGCCATATACAGGTAAATTTGGATGATAATAATTGGCAACAGTTCCTCCTGGAAATCTCAAAGAGGCTGGATTCATCTTGCGTAATAATTGAACGAACCCTGAATCTTTATCTAATTCATTCGCAAAAGCAAATCCAATATTTACACCAAAAATATTTTTATTGATTGTCTTACTATTCGTAAAAATTGGTGTTACACTTACTTCAGTTACCGCTTTAGACTTTAGTAAAATATTGTCTTCTTTCTTCTTTTCATTTGAAAGACAGATACGAAGTATAAATAGTGTAAGAAAGCTGATAATAAATATTTTATAAACCTTTTTCATAAAATATTTATTTATTCTTATTTATTTCTTTCCAGTAAAGTTTTTCTTTTACTCTATAATATTCTACAATTATCAATGGTACCATTATTCCTAAAAACGTGAAAAATATATTTCCGTTAAATAAAGATTGAATAAAAACAGTTCCACAACCTAAGATTCCTGCATTAAATAATAAATCCTTTTTGTAATGTTTAATAGTACGCCAAACATATAAAGGAAAAAGAAAAACTGAATAAATTAAAATGAGCCCGACTATACCTTGTGATAATAATCCTCCAACAATTCCTATATCACCTAAGATAACATTACCTACATGTAAAAACATAATTTCTTTTTTAGGAATTCCAACTCCAAAGAAAATATGCTCTGGGTATTTTAAAAAATAATTATATACTGCTGCCATTTCCGTCCATCTCATATCAGCAGAGCCTTCTCCAGTCTTTTGGCCTAGAAAAAACTTAATAAACATCCAATACATATCTGCTGTAAAAGTTACTATTTTAGGGTCTATCAGATAAGCAATTATTAAAACAATTCCTGTTAAAACGAGTATAATAAATATTTTTTTAAAAACTTGATGCCATTTTAAAATGAAAAACATAAAAAAAAACATAGGTATTACTTCTGATACTAATTCGGTGCGACCTTTATCAACAAATACCTGATATGCCATTAAAATCATCCAGAGAATCAAGCTGATAAAACTATCATACATTACAAACTTTAAGAAATAATAAATCATTCCAAATATT
>JANNVS010000469.1:0-4101 GCA_031414515.1 Sphingobacteriales bacterium
TTTACGTGATCTTTATACAACATATATGGCGTGCCTGTTTCTGTTTGGCTATCTAAAACATGGAACCATAATTCTTGTGCATTTATTTGTTTTTTGAATTTTCCTTCTGATTCGTATTTTGTATATAAGGATTCAAATTCATCGCCGTAAGTATCTGCTAAACCTGGACATTCATTTGGACACATTAATGACCAGATGCCGTTTTCTTTTACGCGTTTCATAAATAAATCCGGAATCCATAAGGCGAAGAATAAATCACGTGCTTTCATTTCTTCTTTTCCATGTGGACGACGCAATTCCAGAAAATCAAAAATGTCAGCATGCCAAGGCTCTAAATAAATAGCAAATGCGCCTTTTCGTTTTCCGCCACCTTGATCTACGTATCGTGCCGTAGAATTAAATACTTGTAGCATAGGCACCAAGCCATTGCTTTCACCACCTGTTCCTTTTATATAACTTCCTTTTGCTCTTACATTGTGAATACTTAAGCCAATACCACCAGCAGCTTGTGAAATTTCTGCACAATTTCTAAGTGTATCATAGATACCTTTGATGCTATCGTCTTTCATAGTTAATAAGAAACATGAAGACAATTGAGCTTTTGGCGTACCTGCATTATATAATGTAGGTGTGGCATGTGTAAACCACTTTTCTGACATTAAATCATACGTTTCAATAGCAGCGTCAATATCAGCCTTATGAATGCCAACCGCTACACGCATCAACATGTGTTGAGGTCTTTCAACCACTTTACTGTACATTTTTAACAAGTATGACTTCTCTAAAGTTTTAAACCCAAAAAAATCATAATTATAATCTCGGTGATGTACGATGGCAGCATCTAGTCTGTCTTTATTTGCCATAATGATTTCGTATACATCATCAGCGATTAAAGGTGCCTGTTTATTTGTTTTAGGATCGACGTATGTATATAATTCTTCAATAATTCGTGAAAAATTCTTCTTTGTATTTTTGTGCAAATTCGACACGGCAATCCGTGCTGCCAAAACAGCATATTCAGGATGCACAACCGTCATGTTTGCGCTAGTACGTGCTGCTAATTCATCAAGCTCTGTTGTCGTTACTCCATCGTACAAGCCTTGTATTACAGCTTGTGCTACTCTGTGTGGAACCACAAATGTAGAGTTCAATCCGAATGAAAGTTTGCTGATGCGTGCAGTTATTTTATCAAAGTGGACAGGTTCTTTTCTGCCGTCGCGTTTTATAACATACATATTTTATAGTTTAGTTGGTTGGTTTAATAGTTTTAATGGTATGTTTTATTTAAAAATCATCGTAGTCAACTTCTACACTTTTCTCACCTGCTTCCATTCCTGCTTTTCCATATTCGGTAGGTCGTTCTTCAAAGAAATTTGTTTTTCCTTGTGTGGAAATTTTTTCCATAAAAGAAAAAGGATTTTGTGCGTTATAGACTCTTGGATAGCCTAATGCTAAAATTAATCTGTCGGCACAAAACTCAATATATTCGCACATCAATTTGTCGTTCATGCCGATTAAAGAAACTGGCAAAGAATCTTTTACAAAGATCTTTTCACACTCAACGGCATCACATATAATATGATAGACTTCTTCTTTACTTAGTTTGTTTTCTAACATAGAATATAGTAAGCAAGCAAAATCACAGTGCATGCCTTCATCGCGGCTGATGAATTCATTAGATTTTCCTAAACCTTTCATTAATCCTCTGTCGGTAAGCCAAAATATTGAACAAAAACTTCCGCTAAAAAAAATGCCTTCGATAGCTGCAAATGCTACTAATCGATGTGCAAATGACGGTGCTGTATCTATCCACTTTAAAGCCCAGGAAGCTTTCAGCTTCACGCAATCTAAAGTTTCGATAGCATTAAACATTTTATTCTTTTCGGCAGTATCTTTAATAAAGGTATCTATTAATAAAGAATACATTTCTGCATGTACATTTTCGATGGCAACTTGAAAACCATAGAAACAACGTACTTCTGGAATAGTAACGTCTTGCATAAAATTTACCACTAGGTTTTCATTTACGATGCCATCACTGGCTGCAAAGAAGCCTAATACATGCTTTACAAAATGACGTTCGTTATCTGTCAGTTTATTTTCCCAGTCAATAACGTCTTGACTTAAGTCCACTTCTTCGGTTACCCAAAAACTACGCACAGCTGTTTTGTACATAGCCCAAATTTTATCATGTTTGATAGGAAACAACACGAAACGATTATCGCTTTCTTGTAAAATTTTTTCGGTAGCCAATGCGGTATCCATTTAATGTTCTAGTTTAAACTTTTTTTCTAAAAATATGTATGAAAAGTAGGATTCCTTTGTTTCATCGTTTCCGACATCTTAAAGCTACTTTAATGATTTAAAAATTCTTTCCTAACTTTTCCACACGCTGTTTATTTGGAGTGTGAATAATGTAAATTCGATTGAATTTGAATGACTTAACTATACTATTAACACCTTTCTAAAATTTCAACATGCATGTGTATAGTAGGTGAAAAAAAAGTGTACAAAAGAGTTGCATAATTGGATTTTATTGCAATTCGGCAGTTTGAGACCAAATAAAAAAAATCACCTTTTTTGTTTGGTGATTTCATTTAATTTATTATTTTGTATATTCTGAAAAAATCAAAAAAGTATAATTATTCTGGATTTTTAGAATCTATAATAATAGTTACAGGACCATTGTTTACCAGCTCCACTTTCATGTCGGCACCGAATTTACCACAGTAAATTTGTTTTCCGAATTGACTTTTTAATTCCGATATAAATTGCTCATATAAAGGAATCGCAATGTCTGGTTTTGCAGAACGCAGAAAACTAGGTCGGTTGCCTTTTTTCGTGGAGGCAAAAAGAGTGAATTGAGAAATCACTAAAATATCGCCGTTTATATCTTGTACAGACAAATTCATTTTTCCTTCGGCATCGGAAAAAATGCGCAGTTGAATAATCTTTTTCAACAACCAATCAATATCTTTCTCAGTATCATTTTCTTCAACACCAAGTAAAACCAATAAACCTGCATTTATTTCGCTTTTTATATTTCCATCGATAGTGACAGATGCTTTAGAAACTCGTTGTATGACGGCGCGCATTTTTTGAATGTTTGAATTGGTTAATTATAGAAAGAATAAATTATTTCCGTTCCCAGTAATTTATTTCTTTAATATTCTCAATGATGTTGAGATAATTCTCATAACGCGTAGCAGCGATTTTGGTATTTTCCACAGCTTTTTTCACGGCACAGTTGGGTTCGTTTTGGTGCAAACAATTATTGAACTGACAATCTTCTGCAAACTTTTTAATATCGATAAAATAACCAGAAACTTCTTCAGGTTCTACTTGCAGCAACATAAATTCTTTAATGCCTGGTGTATCAATAATAAATGAATTATTTAAAATTTGTATCATCGTAGCAAACGTTGTGGTATGCTTTCCTTTGCCCCATTTTTCTGAGATTGTTCCTGTCTTTAAATTCAACTCATTATTAATTGCATTTAACAACGTAGATTTTCCAACACCTGAATGACCTGCTACCAAAGTAGTTTTATCTTGCAACGTGTTTTTAATTTTATCGATGCCTTCACCAGAAATCGTTGAGCTGCAAATTACTTCGTAACCTAAATGATTATAGACTATTTGCATGTATTCTAAAAGTTGCTGGTCTTTTTCTCGAATTAAATCTATTTTATTAATAACGATTTTTACAGGAATATGAAACGATTCTGCTGCAGCAATAAATCTATCTACAAAACCCAACGAAGTGCGTGGTTGTGCAATAGTAACTACCAATAATGCCTGGTCAATATTAGATGCAATAATGTGTCGCTGATGTTTATTTCTCGGCGATTGACGAATGATATAATTTGTTCTTGCATGAATTTCATTAATGATAAATTCGTTGCCTTCTGTTTTCTCTAAAGTCACGTAATCGCCAACTGCAATTGGGTTTGTGGTGTCTAATTCTTCTAATTTGAATTTACCTTTTAGGCGTGCCATTATAATTTTATCGTCTAATAAAACCTGATACCACGAACCTGTTGTTTGTATTATTCTGCCTTTCATAACCCTAAATCCCTAAAGGGACTTTGCCTTATTTTT
>JANNVS010000470.1:0-10456 GCA_031414515.1 Sphingobacteriales bacterium
AAAAAAATTCAAAGTCTGTTTAGAATATCATATTGGCAATTGCTTAGCACCTTGCGTAGGTTTTCAAGCTAAAGAAAATTACGATAACAATATTGAACAAATTCGAAAGATTGTAAAAGGTAGATTACAGGAATTACGAACTATTCTAAAACAACAAATGCAGCAGTTTGCAGAAAACTTAGAATTTGAAAAAGCAGAAATCATTAAAATAAAATTACAATCGCTTAAAGAATACATTACAGATTCTACTGTAGTAAATCCAGGATTAGGGAATTTTCATGTGTTTGGTTTTACAGAAGATGAGAAGAAAGCCTACATCAATTATTTATATGTATATGAAGGCACGATAATAAAAACGAAAGCAATTACCTTACAAAAAAACTTAGAAGAAACTAAAGAAGAATTGATGCAGTTTGCCATTGTAGATACGATTGGAAATACAACTGAAAATATCGATGTGTTGTTGCCGTTTGATGTAACGATTGAAAATGATTTAATACAGATTTCTATTCCTAAAATTGGCGATAAAAAACATATTGTAGAATTGTCGCAACGCAATGCGCTTTTTCAAAAGCAAAAAGGAAAAGAAAAAACTAAACCCGATAACACTACGCGCGTTTTGCAATTAATGAAAGAAGAATTAAAATTAAATGAATTGCCTGCACATATTGAATGTTTCGATAATTCTAACTTTCAAGGAACGAATGCAGTTTCTGCTTGTGTGGTTTTTAAAAACACAAAACCAAGCAAAAAAGATTACCGGCATTTTAATGTGAAAACAATTGTTGGCGCAGATGATTTTGGAACGATGAGAGAAATAGTCTATCGACGTTATCATCGCATGATTTTAGAAAGCCAGCCATTGCCGAATTTAATTGTAATTGATGGTGGCAAAGGACAGCTCAGCGCAGCTATGGAAAGTATTTATAATTTGAAACTAGAAAATCAGGTACAAGTAATTTCAATTGCAAAGCGATTGGAAGAAATTTATTATCCAAATGATCCGTTTCCATTACACATTAGTAGAAAATCAGAAACACTAAAAGTGATTCAGCAAATAAGAAATGAAGCGCACAGATTTGGAATTACCTTTCACAGAAATAAGCGCGATAAAGGAACACTCAAGACTGAATTAAGTGAAATAAAAGGAATTGGTGAAAAAATTTCTGCTTCCTTGTTACAGGAATTTGGTTCTGTAAAAGCTATTGAAAAAACAGAATTAAAAAAACTGGAAAAAGTAATTGGAATAGCAAAAGCAAAGATTATTTTTGAATATTTTAGAACTAAAAACGGATAGCAAATGCTATCCGTTTTTTATATTATCAGGAAATTTTAATATTCCCAAAGATCGTGTTCAAAATTGAACAGATTTTGTTTTTGTGCTTCAGATTCATATAAGATATCTATACCAGATTTATAATCTTTGATACGAAAATCTTGTACATTATCTACTTTATAAATATAACTTCCGAATAAACGTAATGCATAAACCTGATCCCAGTTTAAACGAATACCATTAGGAAATGGATTATAAGCAGTTGTATTAACTAAAGTCTGACGTAAACTTGGAAAATAAATCCAAAATACCGGAACTTCACCACGAAAGTCACCAGTTGTTGGGTCATAATTATCATAAAGTGGGCAAATTCCCATTATACGAACTTCCATAGTTGAAGTTTGTTTATTGAAAAACCAAACTTCTTTCAATCGTAATTTATTAACGTTATTCCAGTTTACCTCTTTTGTAATTACTTGTAACGTCTGGATACCAGTTCCTGGGTCCGTTACATAAATAGAATCCACACCACCACCAGCGACATTTAATGCTTCTTTAGGATCAATTGGTGTGCTAAAATCATCATCCATTCCACTATATACTTGTGTCTTACCACTTTGAACAGCATCTAAAAGAACCTGTATAAATGGTGACTTTGGCCACTTAAAATGCAAATTTATTTTTTCTCTTAAATCAATAACACGCCAAACATTTTTCCACCAAAATACATCGGCCTCACGTATAGGTTCATAGTTTAATGCTACTCTATTTCCAGTAATCTCTTGCATCCAAGGCAATTTCTGAACCTCAGTTTTGAGATTATTTGAATCAACAGCCGTAACTAAAGAAGCAGTTGCAGCAGCAGGTGCTAGTACCACGTTTGGCATATTGGGATCTAGTGGTGTAGTTGGACTTACCTCAGCAGCAACAGGTTGTTCAGCAGGAGTATTTCCATCTGTAACAGTACTATCAGTTTCACCTTGTGCGAAAGTAGCAAAGGATGCTAACATGAATACTGTTAACAATATGAGCCCGAATCTATTAATTTGCATTTTCATATATATAAATTCTAATTAATCTATTTTAAAGGCAATACCTGGAATCTTACGTGATAATCCATCTGGACCTTTTACTTTAATTTCTTCAATATAAAATATATCACCTGGTTTTGCTTTTGCTACAAATGCTTTTTGTGCAGCACTAAAATAAGGTCCAGTAGCAGATGCAATACCTGGGTCTTGTAATTTAGGCTGGTAGAACATATTAAAACTTAACACCTCGAATTTAGCATCGAAATCAAAATTTTCTAAGTCTGCTAAAACTCCTTGTTGAGCTTTCCATACACCTGCATTAATTCTGCCACCAGGTTGTCCTGATACCTTAGCAACTGGATTTGGAATTAATTTCACACGAAAAGGAAAATTTGGAAATGCTTTTCCTTTAGCATTTACAGTAACATCTGTTTTTCCTTGAGTGGTTACTCTTACTGTATACTTTCCTCCACTACCTGTGATAGTACCAGAAGTTATTCCTACCTTCAAGTCACTAGCTGAAGCACCAGCAGCAGATATATCTACTGGATTATCAACTCCAATATAAAATACGTTCATTTTTGTAGGTGAAACAGTTGCAAAAGGTGATGCTACTGTATATTTGAATGGTGGTAAAGGATAGTTTTTAGTAACTCCAGTTCTATCATTATAAACTCCAATATTACCAGTTAAAGTATATTCACCAACTCCAGGAGATGATGCATACTTGGCAATGCCTTCACTATTAACTGCTAAGCCTTGACCGTTCACACTAATTTTTACGTTCGATGTTTTAGAATTTGTAGCAGCCAAGAAAACATTTGCTTCAAATTTATCTCCTTTTAATATATAAGAAGACGGAGCTGTTATTTGTGCTGAAAATGAGTTTACTGTAATAACATCTGGATCTAATGGAGTTGCATCACCTAACTTAGAATAAAAATAGTTGACCATTTGTCCTTCTGTAGTTTTGGTATCCGTCAACAATTTTGTCAACATTGTCATAGATGCAATTGCTGGCATTTGATAGAAATTTTCACTAACCCAATCTCCTTTTTTCTTTTGAGGATTTGTATTAATTGCAATTTTCTCTCTGGTTACAGCTGCAATATCTTCAGGTGCAACTAAAGCTAGAATAGCTTTTTTATAGGCATCAATTTTTTTCACTAATTTATAACCTTGTTTTTGATCTTCCACAAAATAACGACTAGAAGCATCTAAATCATCCTGACGTTTCATTGGAGCTCCTTCTTCACCTGGACCACCAGCCTCAGCAATTATACCATCCTGAAGACTTTTAATATCTTTTGTCATTTGAGCAGACAGTTCCATTATTTTTGAAGACCGTGTTTCATAATCTACAATGAGTTGATTTGCTGGTTCTTTAGCTTTCTTTGCTGCAAATGCTTTAAATGTAGTAGATGTGTTGTTATCTAATATAATATTAGATTTATTTAAACTTGAATTTATTACTCTGAATGCGTTCAGGATTTCAGCAGATACGTTTAATGCAAGTAGTGCGGTAAGCACTAGATACATTAAATTAATCATCTGCTGCCTGTTCTCCTTTGGAATTGACATATTTTACAATTTTTGTTAGGTTAAAATTTAATACAGACGATTATAATTAAGAACGCATTGCTGATAGCATGTTTCCATAAACTCCATTTAACTTTTCTAAGTTACCAGCTAAACTACCCATTTGTGATTTGAATTTATCTGTATCTGCAATTGAACCTTCAAGATTTATCATTGCTGAACTTAAATTACCAATGAATTTATTCATTGTTTTCAAATGTGTGTTTGTGTCTTGTAATTCCAATTCATAAACGGCATTTAAAGCAGCTAAATTTTTAGTGACACTTTGAACTTGTTCATGATATTTAGATGCTTCACTTGATGCTGATGCTAATTTACTCATACCATCAGCTGCGCTTGTAAATGATTCTTTAACACCATTCAGTGATGATGCTGCAGCTTTTGCAGATAGAGCAAAATCGTTGGAGGCTACTGTTGCATCTGCCAAACTACCCATTTTGCCAACATTGTCAGCAAAATTCTTAAGGTTATCTCCAAATCTCGTAACAAGATTTTGGTCTATTTTTGCAGCTTCTAACATTTTATCCATTTCTACAGAAATAGACTTTTTACTAGCTGCTGCTGCCGTAACACCACTTGCTAAATTAGGATCGTAAGTATCTAAACCTGGATAATATTTTTCCCAATAGTAATCTGGCTCAGGTGGAACAAGACCGGAAACTGTAAAGATTACTGCTTCTGTTAAAAGACCAGCAGTTAACATCACGTTTGCAAAGGAAAGGTGTAAGATTTTTGCCCATGCACCTACAATTACTACTGCAGCACCTACTCCGAATAGTAAGTTTTTTAATGTCTTAAATGATTTGGATTTAAAATAAGGATTTGCCATAAACTTTTTTATTTATTTGGTTAGTTATTAATGCGTTTATTTAACGTTTAAGTATAAAAATTATTTGATTAATTGCCGAAATCGTTCATTGACCTACCCATGAAAGGTAGCAGGCATCTGAACCCAATGTAAGATTTAGCAGAATCTTGGTATTCATAAGATTTTGTTCCACACTGCAAGAAATAAGCGATGTCTTTCCATGAACCACCTCTTAGAACCTTACGTTTCATCACGTTTGATTCTTCTTCCTTTGCATTATAGCTAAAATCTGGTTGCTTATCATGTATAAAAGCATTTGCATCATCTTCATAAGCAGTAGAAGTCCATTCTGCTATATTACCAGCCATATTGTATAAGCCATAATCATTTGGCCAATAGGATTTAGCATTTACAGTATAGAATCCACCATCTTCAGGATAATTTCCTCTGCCTGGTTTAAAGTTAGCTAATAAACATCCTTTTGTATTTCTTACATAAGGTCCACCCCAAGGATATGGTGATAAATTTCTACCACCACGTGCAGCATATTCCCATTCGTATTCTGTTGGTAGTCTGAATTGATCAAGAGGTGCTTCTTTCTGATTTGCTCTGTAATCATTCCATTTTAAAGTTCTCCAAGCACAAAATGCATTACACTGATCCCAAGTAACACCAACTACAGGATAATCGTCATAAGCTGGATGAGAAAAATAAGAACGTGTCATTGGCTCATTATAAGAATACGAAAAATCTCTTATCCATACCATTTCGTCAGGATAAATAGAAATCTTCTTCTTTTCCATAAAAGCACTTCTCGGTTTTGCGTTTTTATCAGTTGGTCTTTGTTGAGCTGCTTCTTTCCACTTAAACCATGTATATTCATATACTAATTTGCGTGGGTCTATATCTTTTTTACCATTTATTCGATCTCCTTCAGAATAGAACATTGGTTCTAACTGAGATCCTTCTTCTGTTACACTATTACCCGAAGTCCAATCCATATCAATTGGCATATCCCAATTAATAGCTTGTTTTCCGTTTTCTCCTTCTTTTAAGTGGTCACCGCCTAGCATTTGATGAGCTATAGAGTCACGCACATATTCTACAAATTGTCGATATTCATTATTAGTGATTTCTGTTTCATCCATATAAAAACCAACAATAGATAATTGTTTCATTTTAGTATTGAATGCATAATTGACATCTTGATCAGAAGGGCCGGCATGAAAAACACCAGATGGAACATAAATCATCCCATATGGTAACAGGTTATTATCCCATTTTGGTCGGTCTTGAGCACCAATTAACTGGCCATCAGTACCGTTACCGCCTTTGCAACTAGCTAAAGTAATTGCTATAAGTGCAATTAACGAGATTTTAAAATTATTCATCTTAGTTGTTTACGTTTTACCTAAAATATTATGTAAAAATAATAAATAAATACAATTAGTTGTATATCTGAAATATCATTTTACTCAAAATATTAATACTATTTTTACAAAAACCTTGGATTGTTGATAATTTTTGGGTTTTTATAAATTTTGCTATTTGGCAATAAATAATTCAATGTTATTTCATGTGAACCCTTATTGACAGCACTTAACTTAGACAAAGATACATCATAACTATAAATAAAGCAAATATTTTTTATTGGACCCATACTAATTATTGGTGATAACGATTCAAATGACTTTTTATTGTACCCTCTAACATTTAACCCAAGACTTACGTAATCTTTATAACCAGCCAAAAAGCTAAAGTCTGTTTGAAATTTTTTGAAATCTGTGTTTAATACCAATGATGGTCTTATTGAGAAATTTTGACCGACTTTAATCTTACTACTAATGTAGGTTTGTAAAACGCCACCATATTTTGGCTTCAAATCTTTAGCTTCTCCTGTAAATTTATCTCTTGAATTAATTAGATTGGTGTAAACAATTCCTGCTTCAATGTATTTATGTGCAAATGAAATACCTGCAGAAAGATTAGGACGGATACTTCTCTGAATTTGGTTAGATAGTGCATCGTCATTTAACCCATTTCCTGTCCCTTGCGGTGTAATTAATTTAGTTCCATCTAATTTGGAAAACGTTGCTCCTGCATTAATTCCAATTGCAATTTTAAGTTTATTATTTATATTTTGAATAAATGCATAACCAACATTAAATGTAGTATTTGAAAAAGCACCAAGCATATCATTAGAAATATTAAATCCAATTCCACCATGTGCTTGTGTTAATCTTGCATCTGAAAACACATTAATTGTTTTTGGTTGCCCATCTAATTTTGCCCACTGATGTCTATAATTTACTCCAAAATTAATTCCCTCTTTGTTTCCATAGAATGCAGGATTCATTACTTGAGGATTAAACATATAGTGTGATGTAATTGGCTGTATTTGTGCAACTATCTCTTGAACTGATAAGATTGCAACTATGAAAATAAATTTATACACCTTTACATTATAATACATATTGTAAATGTAATAAAGAAAAATGAAATTTTAGAATTAGAAAATAATAGATAATAACCTTTTTTGACTATTGTGCAATTATTTATTTCCTTTTTTATTTGCTTCTGTAATATATCGTTTGATTGGGTCTACTAAAGAAGGATTTTCAGGGGTTGGTGCAAATACATTTATATTTAATTTACGTGCAGTCACAGCATCAGCTGTAGAGTTTCCAAAAATAGCTAATCTAGTTTCTTCTTGTTTAAATTTTGGGAAATTTGCAAATAATGATTCAATTGCTGATGGATTAAAGAAAACCAACATATCATACTTTACATCGCTTAAATCTGATAAATCACTGGCAACTGTTTTATAAATAAATGCTTCACTGTAAGGTATATTATGTTTTATCAAAGTATCTGCTAAAGCTCGATCTCTTACATCAGAACATGGCAATAAAAATTTGCCATCTTCTTTATGTTTTAATATGATTTCCATTAATTTGGGCAACCTTCCATCTCCAAAAAACACTTTTCTTTTTCTATATTGTATAAATTTCTGTAGATACAATGCGATGGCTTCGCTGTAGCAAAAATATTTATTGTCTTCATTTATTTTCAATCGTAATTCATCACAAATGCGAAAATATTGTTCAATTGCAATCCTACTTGAGAAGATAACACAAGAATATTGTTCGATATAAATTTTTTGTTTCCTGAAATCTGCCGCTAAAATTCCTTCGACTTTTGTAAAAGGTCGCCAATCTAATTTTATTTTAAATTGTTGAGCCAAATCTATATAAGGCGATTTGCCTAAATCAGGCTTAGGTTGAGAAATCAATATCGATTTAACAGGTAATAGTTTTGAAGGAATAACAATAGTTGGTAATGGTTTTACATCTATTACTATCTTTTTATCTGACTTGGTAATATTCTTTACAATTATATCAATTGGTTTTTTAACCAAACTAATTTTTGCTGCCGCTTTTTGTGCTTTTTTAAGAACTGAGTTTTTTTTCACAACTACAACAGCAGGATTATCTTTTACTGTTTTTTTTGCTTTAACAATGGTTGTTGTTGGTTTAGCTTTCGGGATTTGCTTTTTTGCTGTGTCCTTATTTTTTTTGCTATTCGCTTTTTCTGTTGCTTTAGTCTTCTTTACAAGAGTTGTAGGAATTGGATTTATTATTTTTTTAATTATTTTTTTATCGTCGGATTTTTTTTTAGCCTTTGTACGATTTTCTATCACTTTTTTAGCCATTTGTTCCGTTTTATTACTCTACAATGTTCTTCAAAATATATTTTGCTAGCAAAAGCAGAGGTATTATTTTGAAAGCACAAAGATAAAGAAAAAAATGTAGCTTGTAAGGTATCTTAATATTGCCCATTAGTTGATAACTTCTTGCAATGTTGAAAACAACATATATTCCTGTATTAACAGCTATTAAAAAAACCATAAAATCATATGACACATAACTATTATATATATATACTAGAAATAAGACTAATAATACCATGCTAAATAAAAATTCAGCAAATAGATTTAGCAAGAAAAAAGACTTAAAAAATTCTTGAGTGTTAATCACCCAATTAAAAAAAAATTCTGTTATGTTTTTCACTAAAAAAAACAACCCTAATAACATCCATGTTTCTAAGAAATAAGAATAGTCGAAAAAAGAAAAATTATCTTTTCTGATAAAATGCAATGCCAGATAAAGGACTAAAGAAAGAATTGCAATTTTTAGAAAATAGATAAAAAAGATAGCAACTGGTGAATCATATTTCTTGCTTTTATAAAAAATAATAAATTTTTTTACATTTGCAATTCCTTCTAACAAAGAGAAAGAAAAATCATCAAAGATTAATCGAAGCAACAATAAAAGCAATAGAATAACAATTGAAATAACAAAGAATACATGGCTCTTAGTTGGTTGTTTTTGGTTTTGAATAAAAATAAAATTGTCTGCTGATTTATGAATATCGAGCTTCATAGCCAATTTTTTCCAGTTTGAAGAATCAATTTTATTTTTCAACACGGAGTCTCTAAAAACAGTATTAAATTCAGCAGAATCAGTTTTAGAAAAGGATGCAAATGAAATTGATAAGAATATGAGTAAAAACAAATAATTATTAGAAAGTCGCAACATATCCAAAATGTAGTTTAGAATTACGAAAGTCCACTGCTTTGTTTTTTTGTTGTCCAAGTGCATATGTAAGCCCAAAAATACCAATTTTAGTTTCAAATGTCATACCAGCTCCAAAACCAAATGGAAAATCTTGAAATATAGTATTATTAAATTTCCTATGAACATACGCTGCATCCATAAATACAAAGAAATAAGAATTTCGTTGAATTATCATTCTATATTCCAGAGTCGCAATATTATATGTACTTGCAAGAATTGATTGCTCATCAAAACCTCTTAATAGCCTGATTCCACCAATTCGCAATAATTCATTCTTCAATAGGCTCTGGTTAATTACAGCGCCGCCATTTAGTGCAAATTTTAGGATATGTCGTTGTTTTTTTCCTAATGGCAAATAATAATTTCCATTCCAAAAAACATCACCTTTTATCGATTTTCTTTTAATACTATCGTACAAACTTTCATAGTTAAAATCAGAAAATCCATCTGTTAATGTTGTAATCTGATTATTGGGTTTTATTTTTTTGGTTCCAATAGAACCTGTTAATTTTAATTCATATCCTTTACGTGGACTAAATAGATAATCTAAATCTTCGTAATAAGCTTGTACACCATATTGATTGTATGTGGCATCTAAATTATTAGGCAGTTTTTTATTCAGTTTTGCAAATGTTGTATCTGCAGCTAATACAATCGTTTGAAAATATTTATAGAATCCTTTAATATAGTTATTTGAACTTGTTATATAGGGAATTCCTAATTGCCAAGCTAGATCTAAGGTAGATGAATCTCGTTTTTCTAAATTAAAAGTAAAATTAATGCCAATTGGAGCATTCAGCAAATAAGGATAATTAAATCGAATGTCCAATAATTGCGATTGGCGCTGCAATTTTCTCCATTCTAAATAAATTTCTTCACCACGTTTGAAAGAATTTTGAAGATGCACACGTACTTCACCGGTAATTAAAATTTTACCATTATTGCTGCCAGGCAAAAAACCAATCAGAAAATCAAATGAATTTACCTTTCTCTTATCTAAATATAAATGTATGTCTGCTTTATTATCTCTGAAGAGTATATTACTGGGTTTTCGAATAATTGCGTATGGTAATTTCTGTAAGAGTTTATCTATGTTATTTATATT
>JANNVS010000471.1:0-1707 GCA_031414515.1 Sphingobacteriales bacterium
GGATGCGAGATAATGGCAAACGTTTTTCTTTTGTGTATTTCGTCGAGTATGGAAGACATTTTTTGAATCGTAAACTTTTGCAAAAGTAATCATTTGAATTACTGAATACTAGGTTTTGAATAATAAGTAGCTATTAAGAAAACTGAATTACGTTATCAAACTTTGAAAAATCAACATAATTTACATTGTTTTCATTCATCAGGATTTTTTCAAATTTAGCATTCCATATAATTTCTTCTTTTCTGTAAGAAGTATTTGTAAAAGTATCCTGACTATACGATTGGTCGTAGACTTTTAATTGAATCATAAATTCTGGTTCCGACAGTTCAAATTCTTCCATTGACATATTAATAAATGGACTTTTATCATCAATCGGATGTACTATTGTCCAAGAAGATGCTAAAAAAACAATTTCTCTTCTTTCCATCTCTAATTCAAAAAATTGTCGATTTGGAATGCCATCTGTATCTACTATCAAAGTAGTGAGTAAACGTACCTCTGCATTCTGTAATTGATGGTTTAATATGTTTGCTAAACGAAACATAAATGCAAAGCCATCTTTATATGGCGCCATAACACCAATTTTTGAGAATAATATTTTAGGTATTGGTTTGGAAAATCGTCCATATAATAACCCAGTAACTATTGCGAAATATAATACACCAACAAGTGCATCTAATGCAGCTACAAAACTTGATATATTTGTTGCAGGATTGATACGTCCATAACCTACTGTAGCAAAAGTTTGTGAGCTAAAGAAAAACAATTCAAAATAATTTTCTAATAGTGTATTTGTTTCAATACCATGAAAATGATGAACACCGAGTACAAAGCAATATATAAAAGAGAAAAACGCACTAGAAGCAAAAAAACATATTGATACTATAGCAATAAATGTTATCCATTTCGTATTAATCATCCAATGAAAGAAACTAAACTGATCAAAAAAGGATAATCCTTTTCTTCTCACATTAAATGAACCATCTTTATTTAAGATACGCTGATTCTGACCTATTGTATTATTACCGAATCCAAATTCTTTGCTATTCTGCTTTATTCTTTTAAACATTTTTTAATTTATTTACAAAGATGGTAATTTGCAGATAAATCTTCGTTATTTTTGGTAGAAATCATTATTTTCAATATTCAAAGGATAGATTAGTGTTTAAAAGACTTTACATAAAAATTCTACTTGTTTTATTGTTAATGATAGATTTTTCCATCGTTAATGCAACTCATATTGTTGGTGGTGTAATGAACTATAAATATTTAGGCAATGACAAGTATGAAATATCATTGTTTGTTTATCGTGATTGCATCTATGGAATTCCACCTTTAGATGATCCTGCAATAATTAGAATTTGGGATGGAGTGGCAGAATCTTATAGTTTTCCGATAAAACCATTTGATAGTATATTAGATCCAGGTCAGCCTGATGCATGTGCAAGAATAGAAACACCAGTTTGTGTAAATTGGACAAAATATATAGATACATTAGTATTACCACCTAATGATCTTGGTTATATAATTTATTATCAACGATGTTGCAGAAATAATACAATTCAAAATTTAACTTATGATTCCAGAGGATATGGAGCAATGGATTGGGGTGCCACTTATTCAGTTAATATTCCACCTTCTGTTAACGGACAACATATAGATAATCTATCACAATACTTAGTAAATTATACGCCAGTATATATATGT
>JANNVS010000472.1:0-4888 GCA_031414515.1 Sphingobacteriales bacterium
CAATTCACAAATGCGAACAATAATAAAACTATTGAGGAAACAATATCTATTGTAGAAAAAGAAGTATCAAGAACTAAAAAAATAAATATAAATGAATCATAAATTAAAATTACCAAATATTGCATTTGCATTTTGTTTGATGCTCGTTAGTAAAAACACTTTACAAGCAAACGAGAAGATATTGAATAATCCATTTCTGGTAAATCTAAATGTACCTATTGATTATGCAAACGTTACTGCCAAACATGTAGAAGAATATGCCAATCACATACTCACAGAAACAAACACTGGATTTGCCGCTATTAAAAATCAGACAACAGAAACATTTGAAAATATTTTTGGAGCTGTAGAAGATATGAGTACAAAAATAAACATTACATACACTAATTGTCATATGTTGTATTGGTTGTCACCAGATTCACTTATTAGAGCAACAAGTCTTTTAGAGTTTCAAATGTTAGATTCATTGTCAACAATAATATTTTCTGACAAAGACATCTATAAAAAAATGCTGAGTTTTAAATCTTCAAATTCATATAAGGAACTTCTAGATCACAAAAAGATTTTAGTAGATGATATGATTCTAAATTTCGAGCGTACTGGAGTTAATTTAAATAATGAACAGCTCATAACTTTCAAAACGCTGAATCAGGAAATTAGTCAACTTACCTCTCAATATTCAGAGAATATGAATACATACAGTGATATACTTGCACTGGATGAAAATGGTGCTAAAGGACTACCTGTAGGATTTAAGGACAACTATAAAGTTAGCGAAGGTAAATATGAAATACCTATTTTATATGCTGCCAATGAAACGGTAATGAGTAATGCCTCCAACGAATCAACAAGGAAAGCATATTACATTAAATTTTTAAATATAGCCTCTGACAAAAACCTGATTATCCTGGATAGTTTGGTAAAAAAGCGCGATGAATTGGCAAAAGTAATGGGATTTAAATCTTATGCTGCTTATAACTTAGTTCCAAAAATGGCAAAAAACCCGCAAACTGTCTGGAAATTTATTAATGATTTGGTTAGCCTGTCCAAAGAAAAGGCAATTGCAGATATAAAATTATTAGAAAAAGAAAAGAAAGATGAGTTTAAAAAAAGAAAGAAAGTTAAATTACAGCCTTGGGATATTAGCTATTATAAGAACCAAATTTTAAAAAAACAATATCAGATTAACAAAGAAGAACTGCGCGCATTTTTGCCAATGGAAGAATGCTTAAAAGGAATGTTTGATATCTATCAAACATTATTAGGACTTGAATTTAGAAAGGTACAAAATCCATCGGTATGGCACGAAGAAGTAGAAATGTATAATGTCTATGAAGGAGAAAATTTAAAAGGCAGATTTTATTTAGACCTATTTCCAAGACCCAACAAAGAAACCTGGTTTTATGGCGTACCGCTAACATTTGGAAAGGCTACACAGCAAGGATATGAAGTTCCGGTTTCTACGCTATTAGGAAATTTTACCCGACCTACAAAGACACTACCTTCATTGCTAAGTCAAAGTGAATTAAATACATTATTTCACGAGTTCGGGCATATCGTTAATCAAATGTCATATCAAGGTGAATTTTCATCACAGGCAGATTCAAAAGATGATTTTGGAGAGGCAATGGCGCAGTTATTTGAAAACTGGCTTTGGGATTATGATATACTTAGTTCATTTGCCAAACATTATAAGACTGGTGAAGTACTTTCTAAATCAACTTTTGATAAGATGATTAAATCTAAAAATGTGGGTTCTGGTTTGTCTGCAATAGGCTCACTCCGTTT
Source organism: Sphingobacteriales bacterium (assembly GCA_031414515.1). GTDB lineage: Bacteria > Bacteroidota > Bacteroidia > Chitinophagales > JADIYW01 > JADJSS01. The sequence goes on from JANNVS010000472.1 coordinate 1,789, forward strand.
AAGTTTGTACGACATGAATTTATATGATAACTATAATTCTGTAAATCCAGTCTCTACAGATAAACTATGGCAAGATATTGATAAGCAATTAGGCGTAATGAAGTCTTATGTAGCAGGCACGCATAAACAAGCCAGCTGGATACATATCAATACTCACCCAGTTTACACGTACGGTTATTTGTGGTCAAGAGTATATGCACAAGATATGTTTTCTGTATTTGAAAAGAATGGACTCTTAGACCAAAAGACAGGAATAAAATATCGTGAATTAATTTTGGCAAATGGAAAACAAAAAGATATATTACAAGCAGTTGAAGAATTTATAGGAAGACCTTCAGACAATAAAGCATACATAAAAAGTCTGGGATTGGAATAAGTATGATAATACGACTCATCTCTGCCTTAGAAAAACCTGTAGCCCTTTTAAAAAATAACAGAGAATGAATAATAAATAGTATATTTGATAAGGTACTCTCTACCGAGTAACACATCTAAACAAGTAGCGGTTAGGCTACAAACGACAGCACTATTAGATAAATTAATGATTGCCTTTAAAAAATTCTTTTATGACTTTTCTTCGGTTTCAACTGAAAGTTGGGACAATTTTTCGGCATTGTTTAAACCAAAAGAATTGAAAAAAGGTGACTATTTTATTAAAGAAGGTGAAATCGCAAAAGAAATTGCCTTTTTAGAAAGAGGCATAATTAGAGTTTTTTATAGAAGTGATAAAGGTGATGAATACAATAAACAGTTTTTTGTTAATCCCTCTTTAATTGGCGGTTATGCTTCTTTAATAACCAATCTTCCAACCCAAATTAATCAACAAGCACTTACAAATTGTAATATTCTAGTAGCAAAACATTCCGATATACAAGCACTCTATTCAACTTGCCCTGATATTGAACGAGTAGCACGAATATTAGCTGAATATTATTTCGTTGAAAAAGAACAAAGAGAAATTGAAATTGTTTTATTAGACGCTGAAAAACGATATCATATCTTTCAAAAACAATTTCCACAATTAGAACAGCAAATACCCCAATACCACATTGCCTCATATTTAGGAATTACACCAACGCAATTAAGCAGAATCAGAAAAAAACTTTCTACAAAATAATATTTATCAACCTATGTAAATGGATTTTAAATTCTCGGTTACGAATTTTGCAAAACACTATTGTTAAATATTTAAAATCGGATTATCGTGAAATACTTTATTATAGGATTATTGCTAGTTTTGGGAACATTAAAATCATTTAGTCAGCAAAAATGGAATCTTGCTAAAAATGAGCAAGGGATAAAAGTATATGTTGGTGAAATTCCAAATAGTGATTATTATGCTTTCAAAGCTGTTATGTCAGTTAAAACTAACGAAAATAAAATCCTAAAAACATTTAAAGATGTAAATAAATACATCGAATGGTTTGCTTTTACAGAATCGGTAACCCTAATTAAACAGGCAGAAGATGAGCAGTTTTTTACTATGGAAACTGATTATCCATGGCCTTTTTCTAATGAATGTATGTATTATTCAATGGCTTTTGAAGGAACAGAGAATAAAAATATGAAAATCATTATAACAGGAACGAATGATAAGGTGAACTGTAAATATTCTTTAAAAAAAGCGGCTGGATATATTTTGCTGGAACCAGATAACGGAGATATAAAAATTACATATTATTTCCACACCGAACCTTCGCAAAACATACCATCACGATTAATAAATCCAAGGATATACAGGATGCCATTTGAAACTTTTACGGCACTGAGAAAAAAATTGTTACTTTGAACTCTGTTTTAATCAATATTAATTTTTAAAAGTTGGATAATACAAATTAGCAAACAAACATATACAAATTGATAAACATAATTCTAAATAAAATAATATGATGATACAAATTTGTTACGCTGCATCAGCCGGTATATTAGGAGTATTTTTAGGTGCACAAATTGCCGAAGCTATACTTTTTATTCCATATTGGAAGTCTTTAAAACCTAAAGAATTCTTTCAACTACATAAGACGTATGGACCAAAAATTTATCAATTCTTTGCGCCTTTGACAATTGCTGCAACCTTAATTCCTATTGGAACTGCCATATATAGCCTGACTATAAAATCTCAACAGATTTTATTTCCAATATTAATGGCGGTGTTTACATTATTATTCTTTCTTACCTTTTACCTCTATTTCAAAAAGGCAAACAAAAGCTTTGAAGAAGCCACATTAACGGATGAAGAATTACCGATAGAACTCAATAAATGGGAAAAATGGCACTGGGGAAGAATTTACTTAGAAATCGGTGCATTAATTTGTGCTCTTATTGCATTACTTGGATACTAATGTTGAACATTCATGAATTATTCTACTGTATAAAAAATAAATTTTGCACGAATGGGTGATTTTATTGTATATAAAGGTATTAACAGCATAACCAATATTAAATTGTACAATTATGGGAATTCAACATCATTCTGACAGAGAGACATTTTTAGGACTTAAATCCAAGGATAACCAGGCTTATGAAATTTTATATAAGTTTTATTACCCTTCTGTAAGAAACTTTATATTAAAAAACAATGGCAGCGAGGATGATGCTAAAGATATATTTCAGGAAACAATCATTGTTCTTTTAGAAAAAGTACCTAAAGACGATTTTAATTTAACTTCCTCTTTAAAAACATTCATTTTTGCCATAAGCAGTAATCTTTGGTTGAAAAAATTGAGAGATTCTAAAAAACTAGTCAAAACAGATAATGATTTGTATGAAAAATATTTAACGGATTACGAAGAAGCAGAAGAAGAAATACATCAGGAAAATTCTAACAAAGTAGTAAAAATGTTTAAAGTAATGACTAATAAATGCATCATGCTGTTAAAAGCAATATTCTATGATGAAAAAAACATTGACACCATTACTAAAGATTATGGTTACACCAATAAACACAATGCTCAAAATCAAAAATACAAATGTTTGGAGCAAGCTAGAAAAGGTACTGAAAACTTAAACTAAATCAACATTTTTCATTAATAAAAAGCGAGCTACAAAAATAGTTCGCTTTTTTATTTTGCTTTTGGGTGATTTTATTGAGCCTTTTGGT
>JANNVS010000473.1:0-4162 GCA_031414515.1 Sphingobacteriales bacterium
GCAAAAATAATTCCTTGCTTAGAAATAAAAGATAATCCAACTTTTTCCTATCGCGGTTTTCATTTAGATGCAGCACATCGTTTTTTTAGTGTTGATGTGGTGAAACAATATTTAGATGCTATGGCAAAGTTGAAACTCAATCAGTTTCACTGGCAACTGGCAGATGAAGACTCCTGGCATCTTGAACTTAAAAATGATACATCGTTTACTGATAAAGAAAACTTTTATACTCAAGAACAAGTGAAAGATATTGTGAAATATGCTAAAGAGCGTTTCATTAACGTGATTCCTGAAATCAATTTATCTGTTTCAGAAGATACTGCATTTCAAACAAGAAAAAATATTCTGGATGAAGTGTGTGCTTTGTTTCCTGGTAATTATATACACCTTGGAAAAGAAATAAATTTTATAGAAGAGACGCAGCAATACTTAACTATAAAAGGAAAAAAAATTATAGAACAAGACAATAGTTTTTTTGATAAGTCTGTGGTGCAAAGTTATAAAAACACCAGCAACGGCACCAAAGCGGCAGCACTTGGAAACGATGTTATCATGTCGCCACGCAATTTAACTTCTTTAGATTTTTATCAGGATTGGGACGACGAAAAAAAAGCATTGTACATGAGTTATTTGCCATTAGATAAAACGTATAGTTTTAATCCAATTTATAAAATAAATGATGCAAAGATTCTGGCTCATATTATTGGCGCACAAGCTTGCGCACCATCCATGTACATTAAAAATTCAGCAGAATTAGAATACTTAGTTTTTCCTCGTTTGATTGCATTAGCTGAATGTATGTGGACGAAAAAATCAAATAAAAAATTTGGTGATTTTGAGAAACGATTAAAAAGTCAAAGAAATTATTTTTACAAAGTAGAAGACGAACAAAAAATAGATATGATTCGAATTAAACCTAAAAAATAAAAACTACGCTGTGTTTATTAATACTACACCTGCAATAATTACAAAAGTTCCTGCAATATGTTTCCAGTTCATTGCATCGTGAAAAATAAAGTGCGACACAAAGAACAAACCCACAATAGTCAACGAAAAGAAAACAGCACTTGCTGTATTTAAGGGTGTAGTTTTTAGAGCTTCTGTCATGCACACAGAATTTAGCAAACCAAATACCAAAGCACCTGCAAACGTTAGCCATTTTTTAGTAGGATTACCTAATACCATTGCAGCATATTTAAATCCAATGTTGGTCAACACATTAAAAATAATGGCAAGCCAAATCCAGTAATTCGTAATCATCTCATTTTATTTGATTTAAATATACAGTATTCTATCAGTTTTAATTCATAACATTAATTTAATAAATCTATATACTCTATATATTTGGTAGATTATGTAGATTTGCAAAAAGAATAATTTGAAACGTCTGCTTATAATCTTTCTATTGTGTATTAATATACACTCTAATGCACAAACAAAAACCAAGCAATACCAAGGTTCAATGTGGTTTAGATACCATTCAAATATCCAATTACCAAAAAAGTATTTGTTAAAAGCTGAATTAGAAGAGCGTTTTTTTATTACCAAAAAAATAAAACAACAACAATTTCTTTTTCGATTTACGTTGGATAAACAATTACCTAAAAATTGGAATGTTGGTGGTGGATTTTCTATGTGGTACATTGGAAATAATGATGAATTAAATCCTTCAAAACTGATGATACCAGAATGGCGACCACACATCGAAATAAATCATCGAAATAAAATTTCAGATAGGTTTACCATAGCACAGCGCTTTAGAGCTGAATGGAGATTTATAAAAAATACCAACAGAGAATTTACTGAAATTGCTGATGGTTATAACAATAATTTTAGATTTCGGTTTCAAATGACTATTGATTATGCTGTTTACAAAAAAGATGAAAAATCATTACATTTAATAGTATTTGATGAAATATTTTTAAACGCTGGAAAAAGTATAGTGAGAAATATTTTTGACCAAAACAGGATTGGATTCTCAATGCGCTACAATTTTAATAAAAAAACAGGAATAGAACTTGGATATATAAATTGGTTTCAACAACGACCAAGTGGTGTAGACTTTTTTAATAGACAAATCTTAAGATTTACACTACACAATAATTTTACTATTCATAAGAAAGAAAACATAGCAACAAAATAAACACTATGGAAAAAGTAAATTTTAAATATGTAGCATTCATCATAATTGCACTTAAAATAAGTTTGATAGGCTTTTTGCTATGGAAAATTTTCACTTCGCATCCAAATCCATTGTACACATTTAGTTTTGATAAAGAATTTTTATTGTTTATCGCAGCTGGTTTTGTAGCACAAATTATTGATGGTGCATTAGGCATGGCTTACGGTGTAAGTTGTTCTACTATGTTGCTTGGTATTGGCGTGCCGCCTGCAATTGCATCGGCAAGTGTACATACAGCAGAAGTTTTTACAACAGGTGTTTCTGGGTTATCACATATTTTTATGAGAAACATTGATAAAAAATTATTTTTCAGATTAGTTTTCACTGGCGTTGCTGGTGCTATAATTGGTGCTTATTTAATTTCGGATATATTAGATGGGAAAATTATGAAACCATACATTGCAGGTTATTTGTTAACACTTGGAATTTATATACTAATAAAAAGTTTCAGGAAAATAGAAGCAAAAGCAAGCAATTGGAGATTTGCTCCTATTTTAGGTTTTGTTGGTGCTTTCTTCGATTCTATTGGCGGTGGCGGTTGGGGTCCGATTGTATCTTCTAATTTAATAGACAAAGGAAATTCTCCAAGAGAAGTAATTGGTACGGTAAACACAGCAGAATTTTTTGTTACCTTTTTCAGTACTGGTGTTTTTATCTTTTTCTTAGGAATCGAAGCATGGAAACCAGTGTTGGCATTAATCATCGGTGGCGTGGTTGCTGCACCAATTGGTGCTTATATCCTTAAATTTATGACTCCAAAAATCATTATGCGTTTGGTAGGTATTTTAATTATAGTGACTAGTTCTTACACTATTTACAAATCATTACACTAATTAAAAAATATATTCATAGTTATCTAAGACAATTGCCTTGTTTTATAATATTCTTTCCAACACTAACCTAAATTTTATCTACAATAATTGGTTATACTAAATAAATTTCTCAACTTCATTTTTAGATTTAAATCTTTTTACTTTCACTTATAAATAACAACTAATTCATGCAGGTAGATGTAATTCTTGGCTTACAATGGGGCGACGAAGGCAAAGGAAAAATTGTTGATTATCTCGCAGATAAATACGACATCATCGCGCGTTTTCAAGGTGGACCAAATGCTGGTCACACTCTTTATATTGACGGTGTGAAACATGTGCTGCATACGATTCCATCTGGTATTTTCCGGGAAGGAAAAATAAATTTTATTGGCAACGGTGTAGTAATCGATCCGGTTACGTTGTTAAAAGAAATTGAAAACCTGGAAAGTCAAGGCATTCCTGTAAAAGAACGCTTGGTTATTTCTAAACGTGCCAATCTTATTTTGCCAACACATAAAATCTTAGACGCTGCATCTGAATCATCAAAAGGTTCTTCTAAAATAGGTTCTACTTTAAAAGGAATCGGACCTACGTATATGGATAAAACTGGCAGAAACGGTTTGCGCATAGGCGATATATTAGAAGACGATTTTATTGTGAAATATGAATTACTAAAAGCAAAACATTTACAATTATTGCAAATTTATAATTTCGATTTTGAACTCGAAGAAATTGAAGAAACCTGGTTTGAAGCGATTGAAAAATTAAAAGAGCTGAAACAAGAAGAATCAGTTTATTTTATGAATGAAGCATTAAAATCAGGAAAGAAAATCTTAGCTGAGGGTGCGCAAGGTTCTATGCTCGATATTGATTTTGGCACTTATCCTTTTGTTACTTCATCTAATACTATTTCTGCAGCAGTTTGTACAGGTTTAGGTATTTCACCACAAAATATAGGCGAAGTAATTGGCATAACAAAAGCATATTGCACGCGTGTTGGTGGTGGTCCTTTTCCGTCTGAGTTAACCGATGAAGTTGGTGAAAAACTGCGCAGAGAAGGTGCTGAATTTGGTGCTACAACAGGCAGGCCGCGTCGATGTGGCTGGATAGATTTACCAGCATTAAATTATGCCTGTATAATTAATGGCGTCACAAAATTAATTAT
>JANNVS010000474.1:0-9269 GCA_031414515.1 Sphingobacteriales bacterium
CCCATATTTACAATCGTTTTTTGCTCTTGCATCATGTCAATCACCGGATTTAAAGTATGTGACTTCATTTCAGTTGAATTTACATCTTCTAATTTCAATACATTCTTTGCAAATTCAATGACAGCCATTTGCATACCTAAACAAACACCAAAAAATGGAATGTTATTTTCACGTGCATATTGGATAGCATAAATTTTTCCATCGATTCCGCGATGTCCAAAACCTGGTGCTACAAATATTCCGTCTAAATGACCCAGTTTTTCTTTTAAGTTACTTTTATTAATTTCTTCAGAATGAATACGTTCTACATTTACCTTACATTCATTTTTAGCACCTGCATGAACAAAAGATTCATAAATAGAAATATAAGCGTCTTTAAGTTCTATATATTTTCCTATTAAGCCAATTGTAATTTCTTTTTTAGGAAATTTAAACCGTTGCAAGAAATTGTTCCACTCACCTAAATCAGTTTCTGGAACATCGGAATATCCAAGTCTTTCAAGTACAATTTCATCTAGTTTTTCTTTTTTTAGATATAATGGTACATCATAGATGGTTTCTGCATCCAGTGCTTCAATAACACAGTTATGTTCTACGTTACAAAACTCTGCAATTTTTCGTTTTCGTTCTTCACCTAATGGATGCTCTGTTCTGCAAACTAAAATGTGAGGTTGAACTCCATATGATTGTAATTCTTTTACGCTATGCTGTGTTGGCTTTGTCTTTAATTCTTTTGCGGATGCCAAATAAGGTACCAAGGTTAAATGAATAACTAAATAATCTTGTTTTGCTAACTGCCATTTTAATTGACGAATGCTTTCAACAAATGGTAGAGATTCGATATCACCTACTGTACCACCTACTTCAGTAATAATGATGTCGTATAGATCAGTATTACCCAATAGTAAGAATCGTCGCTTGATTTCATCAGTAATATGTGGAATAACTTGTACTGTCTTACCTAAATAATCACCACGACGTTCTCTGTTAATGACTTCCTGATAGATTTTTCCAGTTGTTACATTGTTTGCTTGTGAAGTATAAACGCCTAAGAAGCGTTCGTAATGTCCTAAATCTAAGTCTGTTTCGGCGCCATCCTCTGTAACATAGCATTCACCATGTTCATATGGATTCATGGTTCCTGGATCAATATTGATATAAGGGTCAAATTTTTGAATGGTAACTCTTAAACCACGAGATTGTAATAATTTTGCTAATGATGCAGATAAAATACCTTTTCCAAGAGAAGATGTTACGCCACCGGTAACGAAAATAAACTTTGCCATAACAGTTGTGTGATTATGGACTGTAAATTTAAAACGATATTTCTAAATTATGAGAAATTGTAAATTATATTTTTGGTTAAATCAAAAACTTAATATAGAAAAAAAGAAATCAACTGGAATCAATTAGAATGCTATTTTCAAGGTTTTAAAGACATCTCACTCAGTCACGAACTTTATATTCAAACTTCTGATTTCCTATTCGATAGTGAAAAATCAGTGGATTTTTATCATCTATACTAATTTCATAAGCAAATAATTTCGTACGATAAAATTCTTTTGGTTCCATTGTATCTGCATAAAAGCGGTGTGTATATTCCATATTTATTTGTGTAGAATCAGATTGTAAATGATACATTTTTAAGGCAAATCCAACATTGCTATATAAATAAGTAGGGTCTTCATTTGTTAAATGACAACTTCTGGTAAAAGCACCAATACTAAAAGGTTGATTTGTAAAATTATCTACAGAAATATCAAAAATGTAATATTTAAATCCTTCACCAATACTGGTTCCATCATCTTTTATTTCATAATTGATGATATTGTAAATTGTAATTATGGCACTATCTGATTTATTTTGAGTTAAATATTTTTCTTTATACGATTTGTCTTTTTTAAAGTTATATCGAGTTTCTTGCAATTGGTCTTGAGGAATTTCTTTTGGAATTTGTAATTCATTTTCTGTTTCCCGAAAAAATTCACAGGAAATTGTAAGCATTAAGATAATGAGTAAATAAATAAATTTATTTTTCATAGTATATATTTATTCAATAATTTCCTTCTGTTTCCGCTTTGTACCTTCATACATTTCATATAAATAAAACACACACTCTAATTTACCATTTATTACCTGGAATTTTTTAGAAGGTTTTAAACCTACCAATTTTAAAGCAGGAAAGTTATTAGAAATAATACAACAAGTATAATCTGTAAAGTGTTGTTTAAAAGCATCGCCGATTTGCTTATACAGCAAATCTATCTGATAAGATTCCATGCGTTCTCCATAAGGTGGATTAATGATTAATGTGCCTTTTCCCATTGGTGGTATCATCTTTTGGATGGTAGACTCACGGACCTCAATTAAATTTGATAACCCAGCTTTTTTAATATTTATTTTAGAAATTGAAACAGAATTTCTGTCATTATCTGAACCAATTATTTTAAAGTCAAAATCGATTATTTTATGTTCTAATTCTGTGCAAATATCATTATAAAGAGTTCTGTCATAGTTTTTCCAATTCTTTAAACAGAAATAATTTCTATCTAAATTTGGTGCTTTGTTAATTGCTATGCTTCCAGCTTCTAAAAGAATGGTACCGGAGCCACACATGGCATCTACAAAATGAGATTTTCTATCCCAATTGCTCATTAAAATCAAACCTGCTGCCAACACTTCGTTTATTGGCGCAATAGTTTGTTCCACACGATTGCCACGCTGATGTAATGAAGTGCCTGAGCTATCCAAAGAAATAGTCACATTGTCTTTATTGATGTGCAGATTGAATAATATATCAGGTTTGTCTTTATTTACATCTGGACGTTTGTCATTATTGTATTTTCTAAATCTATCACAAATAGCATCTTTTAATTTCAAAGCTGCAAATTGAGAATGATTGAATAATTCTGATTGAATGGTAAAATCAATTGCAAAAGTTTGATGGATTTCAAAATAGTCTTCCCAAGCAATGCGTGTAGCAAAATTATACAAGTCATCTGTGGAGCTAGATTCGAATTCAAAAATCGGCACCAATACTTTTAAACAGGTACGCAATTCCAGATTACATCTATATAGCAATTCTAAATCATAGTCGCAAACTACAGCACGTTTTATTACTTCAACGTTTTTTGCATTTAAAGCCTTTAACTCTTCTGCTAAAACATGTTCCAGACCTTGAAATGTCTTGCAGATTATTTTTGTTTCATAAATATTCACGAGTCAAAAATACAATTTTTATGCTTCATCTATATTTATACATGCTTTTATATGTTTATTATATTGATTTTTTTATATTTATACAATGAGTGCGCATGATAAAAAACAAACTGAGATTCAAAAATTATTGCATTTCTTACGAATAAATAATGATACGCTGGATTTTTCTTTCTTAGAAAAACTAACTAAAGATGAATTGCATCAACTACGTGAACAAATTATTGAGGTATCCCAATTTACACAAACTGATATATGGAAGCGATTAACTGGTGTTGCTAAATTTTTTCCCAATTACATGAATGCCAAAATTTCTGAAACAGTAATGGGTCCATTGATTGCTGCTAATATGAGTTATTATATGCCTGAAAAAGATGCTATCGCAATTATGAAATATATGAGCATTCCTTTTCTTGCTTCAGTTTCAGAATACATGACACCAGAAAAAGCAAAACACCTTATTAATCAAATTCCAATGGATATTTTGAAAAAGGTGACTAAGGAATTATTGCAAAATAATAAATATTTAACGGCTGCAGGTTTTGTTGATGTCTCAGATATTAACAGATTAGTAGAATTATCTAAAATTATCTATAATGAAGAAGATTTGATACGTATTTCAACTTTTGTAGAGAATAAAAATTATATTGCAAAAATTGTAGAGAAATTTTCAGACGAAAGATTAAATAAGATAATTACGGTTGCCTACCAATTGGATATTCAAGTCGAAGTACTAACTGTATTTACACATTTATCTACTAAAGAAGTACAACGAGTTTTAAAAATTATAAATCAATTACCAACGTCATTAAAGACTAAAGTTTTAAAAGATTTTAATGAAAGAATAAAATAGATATGAGCGATAAACTTTTTCAATCCTATAAACAAAGGCCAGAAATTGCTGAACATTACGATGTCATCTGTATCGGTTCTGGATTAGGCAGTTTAACCACCGCATCTTTACTTGCACGTAAAGGTAAAAAAGTATTAGTATGTGAGAGACATACTACACCTGGTGGTTTTACTCATGTATTTACACGCAATGATTATGAATGGGATGTCGGTCTTCATTATGTCGGTGATATGGATAGGAAAGGTTCTTTGTTACGAGTTGTTTTTGAACATATCACAGATAAAAACCTGAAATGGGCTGATATGGGTGATGTGTACGATAAGATTGTTATAAACGGTAAACTATATGAATATCTAAAAGGATTGCAGGCCTGGAAATCCAGAATGAAAGAATATTTTCCGACAGAAAAAGACGCAAGAACTATAGATAAATATATTGAATTTCTGTTTGAGGTGAATAAGTCTTCAAAAGATTTTTATACAAAAAAAGTAATGCCTGATTTTGTACGTTTTTTTTCATCACCTTTTATGAGTAACACATATGAAAGATTTGCAAGCCAAACAACAAAGCAAGTACTAGATTCTATTTCGGACAATGAAGAATTAAAAGCAGTGTTGTCTGCACAATTCGGTGACTATGGAATGCCTCCATCAAAAAGTAGTTTTGTAATACATGCAGCCGTTGCCTTGCATTATATGAATGGTGGTTTTTATCCTATTGGTGGCTCCGAAGAAATTTTTAATACTATTGCACCAAGTATATTAAATGCTGGTGGCCAAGTATTGATTGGTGCTGGAGTAAAAGAAATTTTAATAGAAAATGGAGTTGCCAAAGGCGTGAAGATGGATGATGGAAAAATTATTAAAAGTGATATAGTGGTGAGTGGCGCTGGTGTACATATTACATACAATAATTTAATTCCAACCGCAGAAAAATTTCGAATAAAATATTTAGATGATGCAGTAAGTATGCCACAATCGTTTGCACATTTAAGCTTATATATTGGATTAAAGCATACTGCAGAAGAATTAAATTTACCAAAAGCCAATTATTGGATTTATCCAAATGGAACAGACCATGATAAAGCCATTGACAATTTTTTATTGGATTACAATAATGAATTTCCTGTTGTTTACATTTCTTTTCCTTCAGCAAAAAATCCAAAGTTTGAAGAGAAATATCCAGGTCGTTCTACAATAGAGATTATTACAGTGGCAAAATATGATTGGTTTAAAGAATGGGAAAATACACGTTGGAAAAAACGTGGTGATGAATACGACGCATTGAAGGAAAAATTGGCACAACGTATGTTGGAACATTTATTCAAGTACGAACCACAGCTTAGAGGAAAAATAGATATGTATGAACTCTCGACACCTATAACTACTAAGCATTTCTGCAATTATATCAATGGTGAAATCTACGGATTAGATCATCCGCCAGAACGATTTACTAAAGAGTATCTGAAACCGCAAACACCAATTAAAAATCTATTTTTAACTGGACAAGATATTGTAACTGTTGGTATTGGCGGTGCATTGATGAGTGGTGTGCTTACTGCTTCTGCAATTACAAAAAGTAATTTAGTGAGTGAGATAGTGAAGAATGCGAAAGAATAAATGAATACAAATGAGTGTACACTATTCAATTATGATGGATTCGAAATGACTATTTTTTATTTAATTATTTTTTTGAATTAATTGAAGCTGCATTGCATCTACTTGTTTTTTTAATGCAATTATTTGTTCCTTTAATACTTCAATTTCATATTTTAAATAAGCTATTGTTTTAACGTCAGATACTTGCACATCTTTCTTTTCATTTACAACAGATGTATTTGTATTTTCTTTGTTGAGTGTTGAAGTAGCAATCTTCATTGTTGTTGTTGGCTCAGGTGAAGTGGCATTTGTAGTCATCTTTTTAGAAACTACTTTTTGTACAGTATAACTATTTGTTGAAGTAGATGTTTTCTTTGCCTCTTCTTTTACTAAAAGAATATATTCATATCCTTCTTCATAGAAGAACTCAGATACATCATTTCGAGGTACCGTTTTGTACATATTATTTTCTTTTACTAAGTAACATTTATTCAAACTGTCTTTGCAATTCAATAAATAATCTTCTAGCATCCACGTTCTTATACCATTAGTTCTAGAAGTATTCGACTCTGATTTAATTTCCGGTTTCAATGTTCCTTTTTGTGCAAACAATAATACAGGACAATAAATTATAAATAAGATAGCATGTATTTTCATATTAATTATTTTTTATTGGTACGTAAGTAAATTCAATAATTGCATCATATTTGTTATCTGACTTAATAGATATATTTGATGCATTAACAATAGTGACAAGTGTTTCTTTGTTTGAGACCATCTTCATAATAGTACAACTATCGCATGGTTTTAATTTTATAGGATTGTTGTTTGTATTAATAAAAATGGCGCAATTAGGAATAGGTTTAAAGCTATACCAAGCATAAATAGGAGCAATATTTGAATACGTAATCTTAGTAGTTTCCATTGTATTTAGGATACTATTATTATAGTGTAGATTAATCTCTGCTGTTGCTTTTGTACCAGCCATATCTTCTATATTTACAGAAACTAAATAATTACTGCTCACTTTGTTTTCTGTTCCTGATAGTAAAGTTAATTTTTTTATTTCATTATTTTTTATAGAATCCCAGGAAAGTATTTCTTTGCCAAGCAGGTCAAATTTTAATTGTTCTATGAAAGAAGTATCTTCATATAATTCAAGGTTTATAGGTGATAATGGTGTAGAATCAACTGCCACAAGTTCATTTGCTACGACTTTGTTTTTTAATGTGTTTTTAGATTTAAAGGTTGACCATAAAAATTGAGTTAAAAGAACAACAACAATTACTAGTAGTGTATACAGCACAATATTTGAATATAAAACACTTTTCTTTTTTAATATGATTGTATTTTCTTTGTTTTCTGTAAGATGTATTTGTACTGTCTCATTTATCTCATGTTTTAATCTTTGTTCTTTTTTTTTATTTTCTACCTTTACTATTTCTTGTTCTAATTTCTCACGCTCTTTTTTTTCAGCTTCTGCTTGGTCTTTCAACAGTTGCTCGCTCTTTCTATTTTCTTCTTCAACTTTTAAATGAAATTTCTTTTCCTTTTTTATTCGTTCTTTATCCGCTAAAGCAAATTGAATTTTCTCTTTCTTTTCTTTTTCTGTCTGTTCTTTCTTCTTCAGTTCTTTTATTTTTAATGCTTCTTCTTCTTGTTTTTTTTCTAAGTTTATTTTCTCGAGTTGAATTTTCAACATTTCTTCTTTTACTCTATTTTCCTCTTCTAATTGTTGTTGAAGTGCTTTTTTCTGTTCATCAATTTCTTTTAATTTTTGTTCTTTTTCTTCCTTCTCTTTTATTAATCGTTCTTGTTCTAATCTTTCTCTGAATTCTTTTTCTTTTTCTTTTCTTTCTAATTGTTCTTTAAATCGGATTTCTTTTTCTTTACTTATTCTTTCTCGTAGTTCTTGCTCTTCATCTTGTTTTGATGATAATTCATCTGGATTATTGATGATAATGGAATTATATTCTTTCTTATAAATCAGATTTCCGCACTTTTTACAATACTTGCTTTTTCCTTCCAATATTGGAAGAATTTCAAATGGTGTATTGCAACGACTACAGAACATACTTATTTTAATTTATTTCCACAGTTCTCACAAAAGAAATCATCCAGACTTATTTCATTTTGGCAAGATGGACAAATGGCTTGCGTGACAACTAAATCTATTTTATTATTTTTGACACTATCTATAAATTTGGGAACTTCTTTTTTAAAGATAAAAACTTTAGTACAAGTAATATCTACTATTAAGTTGGGTTGTAAATTGAGATTATCATCGAGTTGGGAATTTGAGATAGAATCTATTTTCACAAATTCCCAGCCATCTTTTGCAGCTTCGTTTAATACTCTTTCATAATTACTCGCTGATTTTGTCAATGACGAGTCATCACTTTTTATTTTTAGTGATAATGAAACACATTTATATATAAAATTCCCCATTTTAAGACATACTTATTGTAAAATATGCAAATCAAAAATACAACTAAAATTAACTTAAATTACTTTGAATAAAGCAAATATTTCAACCAGCTGTTGATAAGCATTAGTTTTCTATTTTATTAATCGTGAGTATTCAATAGATTTAAATAATTAAAACAAGCCTAAATGTCTTTAATTATCAGTCTGCTATCTTCATTCTAATTATTTATCTTTTATTAGTGATGTAAAAATATTTTATTTTGCTACTCTTTATGGCATCACTTTAGAAAAGATGCTAAACTATTTACTTGTTCATTATGGTTGGAATGGCTTATATGATCAGGTGCCAGCAAAATGTTTTAAAGAAAATCCTTCTATCAAATCGAGCTTAACTTTCTTACGAAAAACACCATGGGCACGTCAACGACTTGAAACTGTTTTTATTTATATTACACGAAAAGGAGTAAATTTGGAATGGTTTGATTTTAAAGTCGAGTAGTATGATTGTGTAAAATATACTATAATTCTAAGCACGTTATTTTCTTCTTATTTTTTTACCACTTGTGTTTTTGCTGTTACCAGCGCGTGGTGATTTTGGTTTGTCAGTGCGTTTTCCAGAAGATGCATTTTTAAAACGCTCACTTGGTGTAGCTTTTGAAAATCCAGTACGTGTTGCTGCTTTGCCAGGTTTAGCGGTAGTTTTGGTGCCTGCACTTTTTCTAGAAACAGAATTTTTAGATATACTTTTATCTGTTGCTTTGTAATCATCCGACTTTGTTGACACAATTTTTTTCTGCGTAGTTGGTTTCTCTTTCACACCATTTCTCGAAGTTTTTTTTACTTCTGATAATGAATCTTCTGTAAGTCGATAGATTTCTTTCATTTCACTTTCTGATAACTCGCGCCATTCACCAGATGGTATACCTTTAAGTGTAATATTCATAATGCGTACTCTTTCCAACTTAGTAACCTGATAATTGAAATGTTCACACATTCTGCGAATTTGCCGGTTTAAGCCTTGTATAAGTATAATTCTGAAAGTCTTTATGCCTTCCTGTACTATTTTACATTTTTTAGTAGTGATGCCTAATATAGGAACACCATTAGCCATGCCTTGTAGTACTGTGTCTGTAAGCGGTTTGTTTACGGTCACCAAATACTCTTTTTCATGCTTG
>JANNVS010000475.1:0-9971 GCA_031414515.1 Sphingobacteriales bacterium
TAAATCCAAATTTATCTACTCCATGTTTTTTCTTTCCGAATGCATTTGCATATCTTATTTGACCGTCAAAAACTTGTTGATTGCCACCTTTTATTTTTACTTGTAAATTTTTATAATCGAATGGATTTTTACTTCTCATGCTAATAATTCCTTGAAATGCATTCGCACCATATAAAGCAGAAGATGCACCTGTGATAATCTCCACACTTTCTAAATCAACATCTGATGCACCCACTAAATTACCGACCGGAAAATTTAGGCCTGGTGCCTGATTATCCATACCATCAATAAACTGAACTACTCTTACAGGTGCAGTTGTATTAAATCCGCGTGTATTAAAAACCTGAAAACCCATACTTACTGTTGTCATATTTATTTCTTTCAAAGAACCTAAGCTTTGATAAAAATCTCCTGATGCAACATTCTGAATTTGTTTACTGTTTAGCTTTTGTACAGAAGAAGGTGAATATTGTATTTTTTCACTTAATCTTGAAGCAGAAACTACTACATCTTCAGTAATACGAATTCCAGAATTATCTAATGTAAAATCTAATTTTTGATTGAGATCTGTAACATTCAAGGATTGATTAGAATATCCTAAATAAGTAACTTCTAATTCTATTGGTAATTTTACATCTGCTTTAATTTCAAAATTTCCATCAATATCAGTATTCGCTCCAAAATTTGTGCCCTTTATTTGCACATTGGCTCCAATTAATGGTTCTTTAGTATTCTTATCTCTGATCTTTCCTTTAAAGATTATTTCTTCAGCATATATTGAAAAAGTACAAAATAACAATACACTCAATAATAGTTTTTTTACTACTTTACTGCAAAATTTCATGTGGTTGGTTTTAGTTTTTTTATAATTTTATGATGAACCATCTAATTAGCCGTTATTATCATTTAATAAATAATAATAACGGCTAATTAGTTAGATGATGATTTAGAAAATGCTGATTGATTTAGTTAACCTTTCTTCTGGTTTTTTTATATCACTAATTTCAACCAGGTATTGCCCTTTAGCAAGTTTTGATAAATCAAATGTCTCCTGTTCGTTGATTTCTTTCGATAATATCTTCTCACCAATGGTATTAAATACTGTTGCAGTATATCTTCCTGTTTTACTTATTACTATTGAGAATTTTCCATCACTTGGATTTGGGTATACTGTTACATCCCAATTTGCTTTCACAGTTTTAATATTTTTAACTGCTGTGATTAATCCAGAACTCCCAAAAACAGGCAACTCTATGTGTGTTGGATATTGATTTGAAAAAGAAATACGTTGTACTGCAGAGCGTGGAATCATTTCAACACCATTAAATAGATATGTTCTTCCATCAGAAGGTTTGCGTCTGAAAAATTCATTTGGCATTAAAGGCACATTTGCACAAGACTGAAAACGTGGATAGTTACTACTGCTAATTAATATTTTTATTTTATGTCCTTCAGCAAACGTGTATGCAATTGGATACATTTGTAAATAATATTCATATAGTTTTCCAATATCAATATTACTAAATACTGCGTTGTCATTTTCCTGACCATTTGCAATTGAACGAGCATACTCTCTTGCACGAGCATTTACTGCACCTTCTACCACAAAAAATTCTTTTCCATCTGGATAAACATCTAAAATCCTAACAAAGAAGTCGCAATCTGTAGGACCATTATCTGCATTTAAAGGATTTGTTTTTGCATATAATTTTACTTTTGGAAATCCTATTATACAAAGTGAATCTGTTAAGATATCTGTTTCATATTTTAACACTCCAGCTCTATCCATAGTATAAGTATTGAAGTTTGGGTCTGAATAATTCATTTGACCCTGACTTGATCTATCGCCCTGTGGTGTTGTTTCAATCATATTACCACCTCCTACAGTAATAATTGGATTATTCGGATCATGTAAATAAGAAGCTTCACCTTCATCTGTAGTTGGTGAATTGAAATCTAGTTTTCCATTTTTATGAAAAAACATACTATGCCAATTTGTAGTTCTTAAAGGAAATGTATCAGAGCCCATCCAATAATTTCCGGCATATGAGACGGTTGCATCATCATTAGATGCACCAACCACATAAAACCGTATGGCAGGAATAGTTGTGTAATCGTATCTTGGTATTCCTGCAAATTTTCCTTCTGTACCAAAACCTTGTAGAATCGGTCCTAAATCAGGTAAATCCAATTTGAATGGAATGACCAAGGCTCCTAATCTGATTTCAACTGGAACTTGTTTTAAACTTTCTTCTCCAAGAATAAAATTTAACAAATCAGCAAATTGTATTTTATAATCCTGAGCAGGGAATCTAACCTCTAGTTGTGGTAATTGTGGTAGTGGTTTTTGCCATGTTTTAGATTTTGGAATTAATACTTTAGGTTCATCGGTTTTATTGTACCCATTATAATTTAAATTATATCTAAACCAACTTATTAACTCAGACTTTGCTATATCAGCAATATTGATATTTCCATCAGCGCCAATGCTCGAAATATCAATTTTTGTAATATCAGTTACATTTTTAGGATATGTTTTGTCTCCTGTTGTTGTAGAAGCAATGGTTTGATGTGCCCAAGGTCCCATTATAATTTTTTGAAGATTTTTCTTTTGGGTGATGTTATCTTGTATAAATTTATGAGTTTCCAAAGAGCCATCCACAAAAATATCCCACCAACCTGCTACATGGAATGTAGGCACTTCCATATTTTTATATCTTGAATATGTGCCATTTTTATCGCTTTCACCATTTGCATCTACTGGTGCTTTACTCGCATCCATGTCACTTCTTCCAATAGAATTTGGATAGTAACCACATGCTGAATTTTCATATCTTACCGTAACAAAGTGGTCAATTGCCTTGTTAGATGCATCAAATTTATCTAATGAACCATAATCCTTAGAAGAATGTATATCATCATCAATACCCATATCTATATCCATCAACTCATCTCTTGTATCTTTTATCTGACCACGAAGCCAACCAGTAACCAGCATATCTCTTAAGCAACCATTATGGAATCCAGTACTTTTATAAAACTCTAATGGGCCAACTATTGGAAACATAGATTTTAAGCCTGGTTTTGTCGGATCTACTTTATGTGCTGCTGCGGCTTGTAATTGATTGTATCCTAAAGCTGAGGCACCAAATGTGCCTATTGAACCATTATAAACTAAATCTGTAGTTTCAAAAACTCCGTCACTATTTAAATCAAATTTTCTAACTAATTGGTTTTTAACAAACTCTAATGTATTGTAACCATCTTCATGGTTATTTCCATTTCTAGGGTCTGATGGTGCTGTAATATCTAATACATGTGTATAATCGTGATATGCCCATTTTTTCCAACTGTCTGAATATAATGGTAAGTATGCGCCTTGTGAAGTATATCTACCTCTCATATCTTGTACTGCACCTACATACCCTAGTAATGCCATTGCCTGACCTTCTACTGCTCCATTTTTATTATATGGTGTCCTTTCCAAAATCATAGGCAATTGATATGGGTTTGGATTAGGAACTCCATTAATAGTATCATATATAATATATTGTGAGCCTTTTTGCAACAATACAGCATAAATAGGTATTCTTATTGGTGGAAATGGTGCAGGCAATAAATTAAAGGTAATTGTATCATTATATACAAAACTATCTTGTAAGATTGGAAGATAAATATCCGTCATTAATTTAGTGCCATCTGGCATTGTGAATGGCACTTGTGTACAAGTAGAAAAATCGCTGATATCATCTAATGTTCCATTTATTTTTGGCCCTGGAATTTCTCTGGAGCCTGGAATTGGAAAATACTTAGTTTGTGCTTTAATTTGAGTGAAAGCGAAGAAGACAAATAATGTGTAAATGATTATTTTCATGATTAATGTATGTTTTATGTTGCTAAGATATAAATTATGTATTAATTATGTTAATATTTCTTAACTTTTTTTTTACTCTAGGAGAAATATCTAGATTTTATTATTTTGGGTAGATTTATACCATGTTCCAAGACATTTCATTTCAACAAGGGCTACTTATCGTTTTAAACTTAATTCTAATTGAAAGTTTACTTTCTGTAGATAATGCTGCTGTGTTGGCTACTATGGTAATGGATTTACCAAAAGAACAACGCAAAAGAGCTTTGAAATATGGAATAATTGGTGCCTATGTTTTCAGAGGTATCTGTTTGGTTTTGGCTGCCTGGTTAGTCAAAATTTGGTGGTTAAAACCCTTAGGTGGATTATATCTGCTGTATTTATTTTTTGACTATTTAAAAACCAAAGCAACACCCAAAAAGGCAGACGATACTTTAAACAAAGAAGAAAACCGAATCTATAAATATACAATTGGTAGATTTGGGAAATTTTGGTCTACTGTTATTTTGGTTGAAATAATGGACTTAGCATTTTCCATTGATAACGTTTTTGCTGCAGTTGCTTTTACAAGTAACATCTATTTAATTTGGACAGGTGTGTTCATTGGTATTTTAGCTATGCGTTTTGTTGCACAAAGTTTTGTAAGACTAATGGAAAAATATCCATTTTTAGAAACTTCTGCTTTTGTCGTTATTGGAGTCTTAGGAATAAAATTATTATTATCATTACCTATTCACTTTTTACCTGATTTTGCCGCAATTAAGTTTATAGAAGGTGAACGATTTGATTTATTTGTATCAATAGTTACAGTTGCAATATTTGTAGTTCCAATTCTTACTTCTTATTTATTCAATTTTCCCAAACGCAATAAAAATAAAGCAAATACACACTCCATCTTAGAAACGGATTTAAAAGACTACGAATCAATGAATAAATAATTATTCATAGGATAAAAACGTTGATTTATAATAAGAATTATTTCTTCAATCTATCTTTAAAGACCTTTTCAAATTTTTCAATTTTTGGTTGAATTACATATTTGCAATAACCTTCATCACTGTTGTCGTTGTAATAGTTTTGATGGTAGTTTTCTGCTTTGTAAAATACATCAAACTTAGTAACTTCTGTTACGATTGGCGATGGATACGCTTTTGCATTGTTTAATTCCAAAATGATTTCTTCTGTAATTTTTTTCTGTTCATTATTATGATAAAAAACAGCGGAACGATACTGTGTGCCAACATCGTTTCCCTGACGATTCAAAGTAGTTGGATCATGCATTGTAAAAAATACTTTTAGTATTTCAGAAAAAAGAACTTTAGTAGAATCAAAAGTAAATTGAATGACTTCTGCATGTCCTGTTGTACCGCTACATGCCTCTTTGTAGGAAGGATTCTTTACATGTCCTCCAGAAAATCCAGATTCCACTTTTTCAACTCCTTCTAAAAGCTGGAAAACAGCTTCGATACACCAATAACAACCGCCACCTAATGTGGTTACTTCTAAATTAGTATTCATATTTTTTTTTGTTTTTTTATCTGAATTGTTTTTTACTTCTTTTATTTGGTTTTGAGCTTGATTGCAACCAACAAATAAAAAAAAACTAAAAAGTGTGATAATAAATCGCATGTTATTTTTTCTATATAGACGTATTAACAAACCAAGGCTTACAATGTTTAAGTGAAAATTTGTTAATTAACACATTTGAAAATAAATAAAAGCTACTTCATAACTCTTTAAAAAAGCTAATGATAAAAGAATTTCTCTATTTAATTATATTTTATTTAAAAATCTGATACACGACAAATGAAACTATATATGCAGTTCCTGTCATGTACAGAAATTGAATAACTGGCCATTTCCAACTTTTAGTTTCTCGATAAACAGTTGCCAATGTACTCATACATTGCATAGCAACTAAATAAAATAAAACTAATGACAAGGCAACTGGCATCGTAAAAACAGGCTCACCTTTCTCATTTTTTTCTTGTTGTAGTTTTTGTTTGATGGTCAAATTATCTGCATTTCTTCCTATTGAATATAAAGTAGAAACGGTGCCAACGAATACTTCGCGTGCTGCAAATGAGGTTATCAATGCTATGCCGATTTTCCAATCAAACCCTAATGGTTTTATTGCTGGCTCTATGAATCTTCCGATTTGACCAGCATAGGAAGCTTCGAGTTTTTTTGATGCAATGTGTAGGTTCGTTGTTGCTATATCGTAATTTAATAAAGAGGATTCTATGGTTGCAACATTTACTGCTTGTTTCATAGCTTTGGAAGGACCAAAACTTGCCATAAACCATAATATCAAAGAAACTAGTAAGATAATTTTTCCAGCACCAAAAACAAATGAACCTACTTTTTCATACAACGTATAGAATACATTTTTCCAGTGTGGTTTTCTGTATTCTGGTAATTCCAACATCAGAAAAGAAAATTCTTCAGACTTCAATATTTTTTTAAAAACATAACTAGATATCAATGCCGCTGAGATTCCAATTAAATACAAAACCATAAAAACCAATCCTTGAGAATTGAAATATCCAATTTTATAATTTGGAATTATAAAACCAATTAATATGGCAAACACAGGAATTCTTGCTGAACAACTAATTAATGGAGTAACCATGATGGTTATTAATCTTTCTTTCCAATTACTTATGGTTCGGGTACTCATGATGGCCGGAATTGCACAAGCACCACCAGAAACTAATGAAACGATACTTCGTCCATTCAAACCAAATTTTTGCATGATGTTATCAAACATATAAACAGCACGCGACATGTATCCTATTTCTTCTAAAACTGTAATCAATAAAAATAAAATCGTGATTTGAGGTACAAAAATTAATACACCACTAATTCCAGGAATTAATCCTTCTGTTAATAATCTTGAAATAATGGAAGTTGGCAAAATAGATTGTAAATAAGTTGACAGATTTGCGAATTGCTGATCAATCCAATCCATCGGTATAATTGACCATGCAAATATTGCCTGAAAAATAAATAGCATTAACCCGAAAAAAATAAGTGGTCCGAAAATTTTATGTGTTACAATAAAATCTACTTTATCTGTTACTGTTTTGGCATTCGTAAATGATTTGCTCAACACCTTATTTACTATTGGTGTAATCTTGTTATATCGTTGCATAATTTCATCCAATTGATTATTAATTGGATTAAAATTATTTTGTAATACAAGTTCCTGAAGTTGTCTTTTTTTGTCTTGATTTAAGAAACTTATTTTTTTTGCATGATGTGCTAACAATAACGCATGATATTCATTTTTTACTGGAAACAAATCACTGACTTTTTTTGACAATCTTTTTTCCTCTTCGATTAACTCGTAAAAATTACTGTGTGAATTATTATTCGTAGTATTTAAAAGTTGAGCCAATTTTGTTCTTATTATATCAATGCCATTGCCGGTTCGTCCATTTATTTTTATAATATCAATTCCTAAGGCGTTACTCAGCCTCTTTTCATCACATTGTATGTTCTGCTGCTCTGCAATATCATTCATATTCAATGCCACTAATAAAGGAAAATCTAAATCTGCAATTTGAGTCAACAATAACAAGTGCCTATCTAAATTGGTTACGTCTGCGATGTAAATAATAACATCTGGATAGTCTTTATTATTTATATCAATTAAAGTATTAACTGCAATTCGTTCATCTAATGAAGTTGGATATAAACTATACGTGCCTGGCAAATCTATAATTTCAATTTCATTGTTAGCATCTAATTTAATAAATCCACTTTTGCGTTCGACAGTAACGCCAGGAAAGTTTCCTACTTTTTGTCTTAAGCCTGTGAGTTGGTTAAATAGCGATGTTTTTCCTGCATTAGGATTTCCAAGTAGTGCTATTTTTTTAATTTTATCCGACATGTCCTAAATCCCTAAATGGACTTTTTTTCGTTGATCAACAATACATTTTTTGCTTCATTGGTACGCAATGCCACATAATGATTTTTTGTTTTAATATAATACGCACCACCAAATGGAGCTTTTCTCATTAGAAATATTGCAGAACCAGGCAACAAACCCATTGCCATTAATTTACAAGCAACAAACCCATTTGAGAATTCTGCGATTATTGCACTTTCTCCTATTTTCAGTTGTGTTATGTTAAAAGGGTTTTCCAATTATTATTTAAATTAAATCTAAATAGCAAAAATACACGCTTATTCTGACAATAAGGAATTTTGGTGCTTTGTAAGTGAAAATTACTTAATATTAGTGATTTAGAGTTTTGGATTTCTAATGTTGGAAAAGTATATTTGAAATCAAATTCTTATGAAAACAAATATATTTCTGTTATTATCATTTTTGGTTTGCCATTCATATTTATCTGCGGAAGAATACAATAAGTTACCTGTTGTACATGCTAATGCTATTTATGCAGACTGGTATAATGTAAAAGAAGGAAAATATTTAAATTGGAGAATATCTCCAGAAATTAAAACCGATACATGGCGGGTTATCTGCGACAGCCAGGCAACATATATTTTTTATACTGACATTGACTCTTTTGTTGTTAAATTAAATGGTGGAGATACCATAGATTTTTTTGTTAAGATTGAAAATAAATATGCTTTAAGCAGAATAATTGGTATTCAGAAGCAGAACAGAACATTAAACAACGATTATGTTATAAATCATAAAAATGCTTATTTTATTAATATTCCAGAATTACATGAACTTTTATATATTATAGCTTCTATTACACCAACAGGTTTAGAAAATCCGGTTTTATTTAATAATCATACTAAATATTATGAAGAAGTAAGAAAACACTTTTATCCTTTCAAGGAAGACAGTGTTGTAAAAATTATGGAAGCAGCTGTAAAGCATCTTGATTTATTATTTCAAACTGGCACTAAAAATTATGGCGCCAACGTTATTTCTTTTTCTCTTGGTTATAATTATGAATTTGACATTTTCAATTTCATCAATACTACACACAATTCAACGCATTTTTTAATTAACAACAACAGAAAAGTGATATTCAATCCAGTCTATGATTTTCAGGGGCAGAGATTAGCTAAATCTGACAGTATTTTTATAAATCAGTTAAATACGTTTATTGAAAAAACAAAGTTTATGGATTTTTTCCGACATCACGATAGTTTGTACAAAGAAGTTAAGTTAAATTTCGACAGATTTGTAGATATAAATACTATCTGGAACTGGAGCGAGAAGCGTTTTAATAAAATTGCAGACAGCTATAATATTACTATCTCACTTTTATACGGCTCACGCTTTGGTGAAAACTTTTATTATAAACATACTTTTGACAATTATACTGAATTACAAATTTTTTCTACTACTCCTTACATATATTCCAATAACACTTTAAAAGAAAATATTGCCGATAATACTTTGCCGATTTATAATTTGCAAAGCAGATTGTATTTAAATGACTTACTTTCAACATATTCCGTTAAACGTATTAAACCATTTTTCAATATTAAAAAATGGTATTTTGAAAATAAAATTCTAAAAAAATCAGAAATATCACCTGTTGGATTATTTTCTGAGTACCTGTACACAACTATTAAACTTGATTTTATTAAAAACAATTATGACAAGAAGATGTCTGAAGGATGGATAGAACGAATATTAATATCAAATAGTACATCTCTGATTAGAATTAGAGAGTTTAACCGCGAATTTCAAAGACTAATATCAAAATCGAAAGATGGCAAAGTTGAATCTATTTTAAACGATTTATTTATGTGGTGCAGCAAACAATAATTTGTTGGTGTATATTCAAAATCGAATTCCTTTGCTGTTGTTGATTTTCAATAAAAAAATGAATAATTATATCTCTATAAAAACATGAATAACTTCTTCTCCATAAAACGCATATTTTGGATAGATGGTTTTGCAGCATTGTTATCTGCAATTGTAGTATTTATATTTAAAGCTGCAATTGCGCAATTCTTAAACCTATCAGAAAATTTGCTGACTACTTTGTCTGTCATAAGTTTAGCATATGCTTGTTATTCGGTTTTCGTAGCACAACAAAAATTATATTCAAAACGGTTACTGCAATTATTGGTTGTTGCTAACTCGTTGTATGCATTTTTG
>JANNVS010000476.1:0-2928 GCA_031414515.1 Sphingobacteriales bacterium
ACTAATGAATAACGAAAAACAAACGGTAGTTCGTATCGCAGATTTTGCAGGTGTATTTCCAGCCATCACAGGAAAAATAGAAATGGTGTATGAAGGTGAACAGGAAGGACCGATGCGTGTAGCGCAAAATATAGTAGACAAAGCGATTCGTAATTTGTTTGTTCAATATTTTCCAAATCCAGCAAAAGTAAAAAAGAAAAAGATTCAGCAAGATGAAAAAAATATTTATAACGATGTTCAAAAATATTTTGAACAAGGTAATGTATTAGATATTCTGACAGATACGGCAGATAAAGACTATGCAACTAATTTAGATACAGTAACTGGATTGCGCGATTTGGTATTAACAAAAGCTATTGGCATAACAAAAGTAGACATGAATACCTGGATGGAATTTGTGTTGCATGGCATGGCAGCTTATTCTTTATTGAGTAAATTTCAATTAGAAGAAGGCAATCAGTTTGCAGATATAACCACAGCAATGTTTAATTATGGAAAGGATGACGTAGACGAAGATTTAAAGGAGTTATTTACGTAGAAAAATTACACCTTTAGCATTAGCTTAAATCCAACACCATGTACATTTAATAATTCTAAGTTAGGATCGTCTTTTAGGTATTTTCTAAGTTTGGTAATATAAACATCCATGCTTCTACCTGCAAAATAGCTATCATCTTTCCATATTTTGATGAGCATATCTTCACGCTTCACAGATTGATTTAAATGTTTAGCTAAGTATTCCAGTAATGCGGCTTCTTTTTTTGTAAGAGATGCCGTTTCGTCACCATTATGTAATTTTAGTTCATCCACTCTTAGAATATATTTTCCAATTGCAAATTCTTTTTGTTCTGGCACTATAGATTTAGTGCGTTTCAATATGGCTTCCATGCGCATCACTAATTCATCGAAATTAAATGGTTTTGTTATATAGTCGTCACCACCAACGGTAAAACCTTTTAGCTTATCTTCTTGCATTTCGCGTGCAGTTAAAAAAATAATAGGTGTGTCATCTTTCTTTTCACGAATTTCTTTGGCTAAAGTAAAACCATCTTTTTTAGGCATCATCACATCCAAGAGATACAAATCAAATTTTTCTTTATAAATGATTCGTTCTGCTTCTAAGCCATTTATGCAATGGATGACATCGTACCCTTTATCGGTTAGATTATCTTTAATGACAAATCCTAAATTAGGATCGTCTTCAACTAATAAAACTCTTACTTTACTTTTTTCCATCTATCTATCTTTTGAGTGAAACCATAATATAAAAGTGGTACCAATTTTAGGAATGCTGTGTAATGCAATTTTTCCCTTATGTAATTTAATCATATTTTTAACATAAAACAAGCCTAAGCCAAATCCTTTTACATCATGCAGATTGCCACTTGGCACTCTAAAGAACTTCTCAAAAATCATACTTTGTGAGCCAGTCTCTATTCCTTTTCCATTGTCTTTTACTGAGATTTCGATTCCTTTATGTTTGTTCTGTGTACTTATTCGTATTTCTGGAATTTTATCACAATATTTAATTGCATTATCAAGCAAGTTATATAAAATATTAGTCAAATGCACTTCATCACCAGAAACTATTGTTTTTTTAGCATTTAAGCTCAATGTTATTTTACCTTGTTGTTCATCCAATCTCGGCACCATATTTTTTGATATATTCTCAATGAGTGTATGGATATCTATATCGGAAATCTTTAATGCAATTTTATGTGAGTCAATTTGCGAAACCTGAAGTACAGATTCAACTTGTCCTTTTAATCGTTTATTTTCTTCACTTATGATTGTAGCATAATGTTTTAGTCGTTCAGGATTATTGACAATATCGTCGCGCATCAATACATCACTGGATAACGCTATAGTAGAAATTGGTGTCTTAAATTCGTGCGTCATATTATTTACAAAGTCAGTTTTTATTTCGCTTAATTTCTTTTGTTTTAAGATTATTAAAATAGTATAAGTAAAAAATCCAATAACAATTAATAAGACTAATGAAAAGAAGATAAGCAATTTTAGGTCATCCTGTAAATAGCTTATTTTTTTCGGAAACAACACTCCGATATAATAGTTTTCAAAAGGTTTGGCTTTAATATCTATTCGTTCAATCTTACCAGTACTTTTAATATTCACAAATCTTCCAGTATAGAATGAATCTGTTGTACATTCAAAAATTCCATACTCAAAATCTGCATTTAGATTTTGATTTTTAGATTCTATAATAAGATAATTTTCAAGCATAGAAACATTCACCGGTGAACTGAAATCGATGGTATAAAAATTAGACGATTTTTTGTTAATGCCATCTAACTGGACTTTGTATTTAGAATCCTGAATTAATCTGTCGGAAACACTTTTTAATGCCACATATGCTCTATGGTCGAATTGCTGTTCCTTTAAATCAATTGCTTTTTTTACCCAAAAAATTTGGGTGGCAATAATTCCAGCTAGTGAAATAAAGGCTAATAAAATAATGTTACGAATGGCAGCTCTACTCATAATTTAGTCTTCTATAAAGATATTGAAAATACTAATAGTTGTAGTTACAATAACTAAGAAATAATTTGTGAAGTATTCGTTAATTATCTATCTCTTTTAATAGATATAGAACTCCACGAAATAATAAACAGAGTAAGTAAAACATAAAATAAAAGGTAATTATTAATATGGTTATAATATGTAATTCATCTGATTTCTGATAGGAATATTCAGATACAAAGTTTCCCGAAATATAAATATATACGATTAGCAAAACAAAAACAAGAACGGAGATGCCAACATATTGTAGCAATTTCTGCTGGAATGCTCCAATTACAGGATTATAGAAGCAAAATAAAAAAATAGGTGATAATATCAGGTTCCATGATTGCATATTTCTGATCTTAAACAGCAAACAGGCAATAGCAATTAGAGAAATAAAAAGTG
>JANNVS010000477.1:0-8306 GCA_031414515.1 Sphingobacteriales bacterium
ATTTACGAAAACGAAGAGATAAAAAATATTTTCACAGCTTTAGGTGTAAGCAAAGGAATTGAAGGTGATGAAAAAGCATTAAATATTGTAAAATTACGCTATCATAAAATAGTTATCATGTGTGATGCTGACGTAGATGGAAGTCATATTACAACATTAATTTTGACGTTCTTTTTCCGCCATATGAAAGAATTAATTGAACATGGATATATTTATATTGCAATGCCACCTTTATATTTAGTAAAAAAAGGAAATAAAGAAAAATATGCTTGGAATGATGAGACCCGAATTGCTGCTGTAAAAGAAATTGCTGGTGATGGCAAAGAAGACAGCGTGCATATTCAACGCTATAAAGGTTTAGGCGAGATGAATGCAGAACAATTATGGTCAACAACATTGAATCCTGAAACAAGAACACTTAAACGTGTAAGTATAGAAAATGCTGCAGAAGCAGATCGCATATTTTCTATGTTGATGGGTGATGAAGTTCCACCACGCAGAGAATTTATAGAAGCACACGCAAAATATGCGAAGATTGATGTGTAACACCATCTTGTCATTCTAAGCGAAGCGAAGAATCTTTTAAAATCCATTCAAATTTGAATGGATTTTTATATTTACAAAAACTTCGGTAAAAATCTTGGCACTCGTTTTTGATAATCTTTATAATCTGGATATTTATTAGCAGAGATATTTTCACTGAAATCTGCACTGCTTTGAAATAAAATAACCAGTAACACACAACCAGCCATGCTCCAGTTTATCCATCCTCCAGTAGCAACTACAGAAAATAAATAAAATACAATCCATATACTTTGTTCGCTTGCATAATTTGGATGACGTACTTTTGACCATAAACCTGATGAAATAAAACCGCTTGTTTGTTCAACATTTAAAGGCTCACCTACATTTTTTCGTCTGTATTTCTCATTTTGAAAAATCCATTGCTGCTGATCGGCAATTGTTTCAATTGCTATAAATCCAACCATAATAACAGCCAAGACAATATCAAAAATTTCAACAGCTTTGTCAGAATGCATTGCAACAATTGTTGGCAATGTAAACGCCAACACTAATGCTTGCTGATACAAACAAATGAAAAATAAATTGAACAACGTAAATCTTATTTTTCCTTGTAAAAAAGGTTCTTGTCGCAAAACTGTCCAACGATAATCTTCTTCACCAGTCCAGAATTTCCAGCTATAACCACCACGACGATTGAAATTATAGGTTAAGCGCAAACTCCAAATCGCAGCAACAATAAGCATCAACACTAACCGTGGTTGCCAGCCACTTGCATACGCTGCATACAACACATAAAAAAACGGCATGATGCTCCAGAGTTTGTCGGTTTGGCTGTAATTCTTAGTGATTTCACCTAATACAAAACATGCCAACGAAACAGCAACCATCACTATCATTAAATTTTTTAGAATATGCGATTGCACACCTGTTAATAGTTGATCGTAAAAAATAGCAACAACAGGTATTACAATCAATACAATGATTAATAAGATGGTCGTGCTTAAAAGTTTTTGATTTTGCATAACATAAAGTTGGTGAAATTAGCACAGAATATATTCACCATAAACAAGTAAAAAATGATTTTTTTTGTATTTTGTGTGAATGAAAAAAATACCAGTTGCCTTTGAATTACTATACATCAGTTGTATCTCATTCTTAATATTAACTGCTATCGCCATGCTTTTTTTCCCTGGTGGCACTATTTTAGATCATAATACAAAAGGTTATAGCTTTTTCAATAATTTCTTTTCAGAATTAGGAAGATGGCGCACACACAACGGCGAAACCAAATGGATTTCATTTTTCAGTTTTGAAATCGCGTTAATTCTACAATCAGCTGCTATTTTTATTTTCAATATTTATTTTTTAAAACACACCAAAAGTATTCAGTTAAATACGGTTGCACACTTTACTGCATTAATAAGTGGAAGCCTTTTTCCATTTCTATTATTAGGCATTGCATTCACGCCTTGCGATTTATTATTATGGTATCACATGAAATTTGTATACGCAGGTTTTGGTATGCTAATTCCCTTAAGCTTTGCGTATACTATTTTAATTCGTCAGCATGATTTATTGCCAAATAAATATGGAAATGTAATGTTGGTTATTGTATTTGCAATTGCAACTTATATTGTGATAATGCTTTTTGGACCAAATCCGCGTGAAGTACCTTATGTGCAACAAACTGCACAAAAAGCAATTGTATATTCTATGATATTTTGCTTGTTGTATTTAACGTATGGTTGCAAAAAGTATTTATCTCTAGAAAAATAATTTTATTTTCCACCTAATCCAAAAGCAAAACCCATATTTATTATTAATGGAAATCTATCACTAAACGTACCACGATAAATAGACTCATCGTTGTTTAATACATTATATAACGCGGAAACATTAAACACACCAATTTTTCCCATTGGTGTAGCATATCCTGCACCTAACAATAAATGGTGTACCCAAAGTCTTCTGTCTAAATCAAAATTAGAAGGCTTGTTCACGGCATCATATCTTGCTTCTAAATTGATTCCTTTGTAAACAAATCCTCGTACATAAATGTCAGATCCATACACAAAAAAACTTTGTACAAAATTATTTGCATACCTGATTCTTTGGTAAATAATTACTGGACCTGCACCTAATTCTAATCTGTTTTTGATTACCATGTATCCAATTGTTGGCGTTGCTTGAATAAATGTAATAGCACCAAATTGTAATCCAAAATTACCCAACCCTAAACGAATACGATTTAATTTTTCTTTCTTCTTTTCTAATTCGGTAAGTGCATTTTTCTGTTCTTGTTTTGTTTTTGTACTCTCTATTTTGTCTCCAGAATTATTGTTAACGTCAAAAGTATCGATAATTACTGCTGGTTTATCATACACTTCATCTTGTGCTTGCAATTTATAATTTACCGAACACAGTAAAATAAAAAATAAAAAATATTGATATTTCTTCATTGATTTAATTTTTTAAGAATCTGCCATTTATTACTTGCTATTTAATACTATTGTAAAAACGTAACTTTGATTAAAATAGTTTTTGAATGTTGAAAGTACGCACAAAAATAATAGCAATATTCCTTATTTTGACTACTTACAAAACAGGATTTTGCCAATTAACATTAGAAAACATTTTCTTAACCAATAAATATGCTGCTATTCTGGCAGATGATATTGAATTCTTACACACAAAACCATTATTTGCAAAACTAATAAACGAGACAAAAAGTTCGACTATTGCATTTTTTAATGAGAAAAATGAAAACGTAAATGAATGGAAAATTGTAGAATCATTGGAAAATAAAGACAACGGCTGGCGCGATTTAATTATTTCAAACACAGATAAATTTTTCTTGGTAAATACCAATTGCGAACAGTTATATCGTCGTTCATTTTTATGTAATTATTTTTTGGGCGATGAAAATGGGAAATTGACATCTTTAAGTGATACAAAACAACTATATCCAACATTTTCACCAAATGATAAGATGATTGCATTTATAAAAAACAACAATCTTTTTTATAAAGATATTTCAAGCAATACTGAAGTTCAGATTACTAAAGATGGTGAATGGAATAAAATCATCAATGGTAAAAGTGATTGGGTTTATGAAGAAGAATTAGAATTGACGCGTGCTTATGAATGGAATGCACAAAGCGATAAAATTGCTTACTTAAAATTTGATGAAACTGATGTAAAAGAATACACGATTCCATTGTATTACGATATGCAGTATCCAAATTACTTTACGTACAAGTATCCTAAAGTTGGCGAAGAAAATTCTAAAGTTTCTGTTTGGTTATACGATATTAAATCAAAGAAAAACAAACAAATTGTTTTGCCATTTTCGTACGAATATATTCCACGTATATACTGGAATGCAAGTGGTGACGAAGTAATTTCAATGTTGTTAAATCGTCATCAGGATTCACTGCAATTAGTTGGTTACAATATCAAAACAAAAAAAACAAGACAACTTTATTTGGAAGCTGATAAAGCTTACGTAGAAATTCCAAAAACTGTACAATTTCTATCTGATAATTCTTTCATTCTTACTTCTGAAAAAGATGGTTTTAATTATATCTATCATTATGATAAAGACGGAAAGTTACTGAATCAAATTACACAATCAGACAATTGGGAAAAACAAATAGTTATTGGAAAAAAAGATACGCTAGAAATAATGTATCGCCTTGAAGTAACAGATGTATACGGAATTGATGAAAAGCATAAAACTATTTATTTTCAGGCAAATAAAAATATTAGCACAGAAAGAAATCTATTTTCTGTAAATTATGAAACATTACAAATGAAACCTCTAGGCGAAAAATTTGTAGGCGAAAAATTTAATGGTGTAAGCACAGCAAAATTCTCAAGCGACTTTTCTTTTTACATCAAAAATTTTTCTAACATTACCACACCACCAATTATTAGTATTCATTCATTAATGGATACTTTTTTTATTACCATTGAAACCAATCAATATTTAGTAGATAGTCTTTTACCAATTCTACCTCTAAAACTTATTGGAAGCAGTATGAGTTCAGAAAGTATTACAAATCATTACGGTGTTTTTCCTAAGAATTATTTTTCAGCTAACAACACTACTAAATATCCTATCCTATTTTATGTTTATGGCGGTCCTGGAAATGAAGAAGTAGTAAATGAATGGAATTCAAAAAGCAACAATTTATTTTTATATTATTTAGCACAACAAGGCATTCATATAATTTGCTTAGATCCAAGAGGTAGCAGTGGAAGAGGCACAGAATTTAAAAAATCAACTTATTTAAATCTGGGAAAATATGAAACAGAAGACATTCTTGATTACGCAAAAATTATAAAAGATAATTCCAGCAACATCGAATACTTTAATTTTCGAATAGATACTTCAAGATTTGGAATTTTTGGCTGGAGTTACGGTGGTTTTTTAGCAGCGAATTGTTTGTTTGAAGGCAACGATATTTTTAAAGTAGGAATTGCAGCAGCACCCGTTTCCAATTGGAATTTATACAATACTGTTTATACAGAACGCTACATGCGCACACCAAAAGAAAATCCAATTGGATACAATAATTTTAATCCAAATGTACTGGCAAAGAAATTAAAAGGAAATTTATTATTGGTACACGGAACTGCCGATGACAATGTACATTTTCAGCATTCTATTCAATTGATAAATGCACTAAATATTGCAAATAAACCGTATCAGTTGTATTTAAATCCTGATGCTGAACATGGAACATCTAGTAAAAAGAATCGATATGATTTACATAAAATGATGTACGAGTTTTTGAAAGAGAAGTTATAAAACTCAACACAAATAATCATATATAGCTACCCTTTAGCTGTTAAAAAATTGACTTTTATTAATTCATAACATTAAGTTTAAGTTTAACTAAAATTAACAACTTATTTTTGCAATCCAAAATTTTGCCATTCAATTTTTATGCAACTAAAAAATTGAAGATAGCATCAAACAGGTGCTAATAAATTAACTTAATAAAATCAACAAATGAAAAAATTATTATTTACAGTAGCGTGTTTCGTTTCGTTCTGTGCAACTTCATTTTCGCAAGTAGAAAAACAAGCAACGTCAACGGTACTTTCTGGCGATGAAAAGAAAAAATTAGAAGACTCAACTGATGGCTGGAAATTCGGTGGAATTGGTGGATTAACTTTCAACCAGGCTGGTTTCAAAAATTGGGCAGCAGGTGGAACCAACTCTTTCTCTTTATTATTCAATGCAAGAGTTTTTGCTGATTACAAAAAGAAAAATAACTTATTACAAATGTGGCTTGCCACAGAATATGGATTACAATTTACCAAAGGCGATAAATATAAATTGCGCAAAAATGCTGACCGTTGGGAAGTTTTTGCAAAGTATGGTTACAGAATTCACAAACCATTATATGTTGCAGTCTATACAGATTTGCGTTCACAATTTGCAAATTCTTATAACTACACAGACACCGCAAAATATGTTATTTCTAGCGCAGCAGCACCCTTAATTTTTGAAGGTGCAATTGGTTTGGATTATGTGCCGAATAAATATTTCTCTTTATTTGTTTCACCATTAGCTGCCAAAGTTACCTATGTAGCAGCTAACGATATTGCAGCATTAAATTCTTTCGGAAACGTATTTCCTTCTAAAGTAAAAAAAGAATTTGGTGCCGTTTTAATTGCCACGTATAAACAAGATTTCTGGAAACAAAATATCAGCATCCTTTCTGTATTTAAAGCATACAAAAATTATTTGCGTTCTAGTGCTGATCCTTTCGATGCTACTTTGCCAAGAGAAAGCAAAGAACATTACAGAAGAAATATAGATGTGGACTGGCAAACTACTATTGGCCTGAAAGTCAATAAATTTTTATCCGCTAGTGTTTTCACACACTTAATTTGGGACAACGATGTCACTTTTACTACAGATAATCCTAATTTAAAAACTTCAAAAATACAATTCAGAGATATTATTGGCGTTGGTTTAACTTACCAAATGAACTATTCAAAAATAAATGGAAATAAAGCTAAAGCACTCTAAATAATTGTCTTTCAATAAATAAGAAAAACCATGATATTTATCGTGGTTTTTCTATATATAAATAAATGCAAATAGCTAACATTTTTTAACAGTATATAAAAACGGTTAAGACGCAATGATTCTATTTTTGCAATCTAATTATAAACTCACTTATTATGGAATCTATTGACATTAAAGCACTCAATGAAAAAATTCAAGAAGACAGCGCATTTTTAGAAGTGCTGAACATGGAAATAAGTAAATCTATAGTCGGACAAAAATACATGCTAGAACGATTAATGATTGCATTATTATCACAAGGGCACATTTTATTAGAAGGTGTTCCTGGTTTGGCAAAAACATTAGCCATTAAATCATTATCAGAAGCAATTGATACTAAATTCTCTCGTATACAATTTACGCCAGATTTATTACCCGCAGATATTTTAGGAACCATGGTATACAATCAGGCAAAGGGAAACTTTGAAGTAAAAAAAGGTCCTGTATTTTCTAATTTTTTATTAGCCGACGAAATTAACCGAGCACCGGCAAAAGTACAAAGTGCATTACTTCAGGCTATGCAAGAAAGAGTGGTAACTCTTGGTGATACAACTTATAAATTAGAAGAACCTTTTTTAGTAATGGCAACAATGAATCCGATTGAGCAAGAAGGAACTTATAATCTACCAGAAGCACAAGTGGATCGTTTTATGTTGAAAGTAAAAATTAGTTATCCTGAATTTGAAGAAGAAAGACAAATCATGCGTCAGAATGTTGCTGGTACAAATGCAAATATAAATCCAATTATTTCTTCAAAATCTATTTTACAAGCACGTGATACAGTTAGAAAAGTATATATGGATGAAAAAATTGAAAAATATATACTTGACATTATTTTTGCTACACGTGAGCCTGTGAAATATAAAATTGATAATTTAAATCACCTTATTAGTTATGGTGGCTCACCGCGAGCCAGCATTAGTTTAGCCATGGCATCAAAATCTTATGCATTTATAAAACGACGCGGTTATGTTATTCCTGAAGATGTACGCGCTGTTGCACACGATGTATTGCGTCACAGAATCGGAATCACTTACGAAGCCGAAGCTGAAAACATTACACAAGAACATATTATTGATACGATTTTAAATCGAGTGGAAGTTCCTTAATAGAATCTTAGAATAGAGATATGAAATATGAGAATTTTCTCAAATCTATAATATCAAATCTCAAAAAAATGGAAGTTTCAGAATTACTCAAAAAAGTTCGCAAGATAGAAATCAAGACAAAGGGCTTGACGAATCATATATTTTCTGGTGAGTATCATTCTGCTTTCAAAGGTCGTGGTATGTCGTTCTCAGAAGTTCGAGAATACCAATATGGTGATGACATTCGAAATATAGACTGGAATGTAACTGCTCGTTTTCAGCATCCATTTGTAAAAATCTTTGAAGAAGAAAGAGAATTGACAATTATGCTTTTAATAGATGTAAGTAAATCTTCTTTCATTGGAACACAAAATCAATCGAAGAATGAAATTATTGCAGAAATTGCTGGCGTACTGGCCTTTTCAGCCATTCAGAATAATGATAAAGTTGGCGTGTTGTTTTTTAGCGACGCAATAGAAATGTTTATTCCACCGAAAAAAGGAAAATCACACATTTTAAGAATCATTCGGGAAATCATAAATTTTGAACCGAAAAGCAATAAAACAAATATTTCATTAGCATTGGAAAATTTCAATAATATGGTGAAA
>JANNVS010000478.1:0-15186 GCA_031414515.1 Sphingobacteriales bacterium
AGCCACAAAAACCATAAAACTATGAAAAACCCAATTGCCTCGCGGCAATCAATAGAGTTCGAAATTAATTAAATGCAAGATTCACGTTCAATTCAATCTCATTCTTGATGGCTTTGTCACCTAACCCTTCAAAAAAGTTTGATGAACCATACTTAATGTCCCACAATGTTCTATCTATTGTGATCTTTGCACTTCCTTCAAAATTACCACCTACAGCTTTAAAGGTAGCAGGTAATGTTATACTATTTGTAATACCTTTAATTGTTAAATCAGCAGTAAGGTTATAAGTATTTGGTTTGTTTGTCAATTTTAATACTTTAGTTATTTTTAATGTTGCCGTAGGAAATGCTGCGACATTAAAAAAATCTGTACTGTTTAAATGACCAATCAATTTTTTATTATAATCAGCATCTGACAAGTCTTCACAGATTATAGATGTCATATCAATAATTAAACTTCCACCACCTAAAACACCATTTTTTGCGTTTACAGTTCCAGATTGAATTTTAACTTTTCCACTATGTTGCCCTAATACTTTTTTGCCAATCCAATCGATTGTACTCTTTTCAGTATTTATATCAATAGATTTTACAACTGATGTCGTTGCTTTTGGATCAGAATTTTCTTTTGCAATTACTCTAGACGTAGAAAGAGTAATTAAAACCAAAGAAAAGGTAATTGAATATAAAAGTCTTTTTTTCATGTTTAGTATTTTATACTTGTATATACAAATATCGAACCATTTTATTTAACTATAACGTTAAAAATAGTAAAAATGTTTCTATGGGTACGTTTTTAACATTGGTTTAGTACATTATTTGATACAAATCAATACCTTACCCAAAATAAAAATAAATAATGAAGAATTTTAAAGACAAAATTGCAGTAATAACTGGAGCTGGTTCTGGTATAGGTCAAGCACTTTCCATTCAATTAGCAAAAAAAGGAACAATATTAGTTTTATCTGATAAGAACGAAAATACTTTGCTCGAAACACAAAAAATGGTTCAAGCTTTCGGAGCAGAATGTTATACGTACATAGTAGATGTTTCAGATGAGAAAGCAATTTCTGATTTCGCTAAAAAAGTTCTAAAAAAACATCATCACATAGATTTATTATTCAATAATGCTGGTTTTGCATTAGGAAAAATATCATTGTTGGATGTCAAAATGGAAGACTTTAAAAAAGTAATGGATGTAAATATTTGGGGTGTCATCCATCACACAAAATTATTTTTAGAGAGTTTAATTTCAAGACCAGAATCGGTAATTGTAAACATTTCAAGTCTTTTTGGCATAATAGGCGTGGCAGACCAGGTTCCGTACTGTACCACTAAATTTGCAGTACGTGGTTTTACAGAATCCTTGCGAATGGAATTAATGGAAACTAATGTACAGGTATATTGTGTGCATCCAGGTGGAATAAATACCAATATATATAGAGATGCAATACACTATGAGAGAAATCCATCCGTAGATATAAAAATTCAAAAAGGGCTAGAACGCACATCTCCAGAACAAGCTGCCAAAATCATAATTAAAGGAGTTGAAGGTAAAAAAGAAAGGATATTAATTGGTATTGATGCAGAAATTGGAGATAAATTAGCACGTACTATGCCAGTTGGTTATACAGCTATTGTAAAAAAGGCATTTGATCAAACGACAAAAAATTAATTATACTGATTGTTTATTTTAATCCAGCTTACATTTCTGTTTTTTGGTTCAAATGCTTTGAAAACGGAATTGTCATTTTCTGTAAGATGTTGTAATACAAACAAGGTGTCTCCACTTTTAAAACCAAGTGAAGTAGCATCCATTTGAAAATTATTTAAAAATCTTATGTAAATAGTAGTCGAATCATCTTTGGCATCGTAAATAGAACTTTTATATATGTCTGCATTTTTGCTGTTATTGTAAAATTGCATTTCATAGCTGCCATCTACACTACGTTTGTGTAGTTTTAAGGTGTACAAAATATCAAAATCTTTCAACTCATATGTACCAGTAAAATCGTAATTTTTATTTAGGCCATTTACATCGTAATCATTGCCAACAGTAGTACTAGTAGTAGTTTCTGTAGAATTATTTTTACATGAAACAAGGCATAAACAGATAGTTGCGAATAAAAAAAATAGTCTCATAAAAATTATTTGAATTCTTGAATTTCGTTAATTAAATCACTGGATTCGTTATAGATATATTTTGAATCACCGAACGCTAAAATAGGATAGAAAATAAATGGCAATAAAAATAAGCCGATAGTAAAACCAACATCTTTGCCAAATGCTCTCGACAAGCCATGAATATGTTTCACACCAAAATAAATATTAACCAAAGGAATAAAAAAATATAAAATCCATATTGTCGGTTGTTTTGTAATTTCTAATTGGATAACCATATTATATACAGGAATTATACTTTTCCAGCCTTCTTTTCCAGCTTTTGTAAAAATCTTCCAATGGCATACCATAAAGAAGACAACGAATACTAAAATGATAAGTAAAAAAATGCCCAATCCAGCAATAATTGCTACAATCGTGCCTGCGTTTTGATTTTCCATAGTTTATATTTTAACACAATATAATAATTAGTTGTTATTGTTCCAATTA
The DNA here is from genome assembly GCA_031414515.1 of Sphingobacteriales bacterium. GTDB lineage: Bacteria > Bacteroidota > Bacteroidia > Chitinophagales > JADIYW01 > JADJSS01. The sequence continues at coordinate 2,610 of JANNVS010000478.1, forward strand.
TAGAGTTGCTGAATTATTGGGCCTAAATCACTACTTTTGCATCCCGAATTAATCGGATATACTTTAGTTATGTTAGACAAATTAGAACTTATTTATTTTCGATATAAAGATTTAGAGTCACAACTCAGTGACCCTGGTGTGGTAAGTGATTTGCAGAAATTTAAGAAAACATCGAAAGAATACAAAGATTTGGAGCCAATCGTAAAAGCCTATGAAACGTATAGAAATTTACTGTCAAATATAGATTTCAACAAACAAGTATTAGCGGAAGAAAAAGATGCAGAATTGCGCGAAATGGCGAAAGAGGAATTGGATGGACAACAAGAACAATTACCTACTTTAGAAGAGGAAATTAGGTTTTTATTAATTCCGAAAGATCCAGAAGATGATAAAAATGCCATATTGGAAATACGCGCTGGAACTGGTGGCGACGAAGCCAGTATTTTCGCAGGTGATTTATTACGTATGTATTTAAAATACTGTGAAAATAGAGGTTGGACAACCGAAATTATGAATGAAAATTCTGGTACGGCTGGTGGTTATAAAGAAGTAGTCGTAGAAGTTACAGGCGAAGGTGTTTATGGTGTTTTAAAATATGAATCTGGTGTACATCGAGTACAGCGTGTACCAGAAACTGAATCTCAAGGACGTGTGCATACTTCTGCAGCATCGATTGCCGTATTACCGGAAGCAGAAGAAGTAGATATAGATATAAATCCTGCAGATATTAGAAAAGATGTTTATCGTGCCTCTGGTGCAGGCGGACAGCACGTAAACAAAACAGAATCTGCCGTACGATTAACACATATTCCAACGAATACGATTGCAGAATGTCAGGATGGTCGCTCACAACATAAAAACTACGAAAGTGCGATGAAAGTGTTGCGTACACGATTGTATGAAAAAGCCTTAGCAGTCCACAATGAAGCGATTGCTAAACAACGCAAAACATTAGTATCTACAGGCGACAGAAGTGCAAAAATTCGCACCTATAATTATCCACAAGGTCGTGTTACGGATCACCGTATTAATTTAACGATGTATAATCTTGGAGAAATTATGAACGGTGATTTACAAATGATTATAGATAAACTCAACTTTGAAGAGAATGCAGAAAAATTAAAAGTAGGCGGATTATAATAAATGTAATTCTGAAAATAATTTATTTCTTGCCAGATTTCAACACCAACGCACATCTAGTTTTATAAAATCTATTCAGGCTTTCTGTTGTTTGCTCAAAAATAATACTAACTTTATTTAAAACCAGCATATGTCAAATTCTATGAAATGTACAAAATGTGGTGCCAGTGACGCTACACTGCTGCAAGATGATATTTACCAATGCAAATCTTGTGGTAGTATTTATGAGTCTGATACTGGTCTTCCTTTTGAATCTACTACATCTACTACAACCACGGATACTACTACAAAACCAACGTCATTTGAGGAAGCTAAATTATTACAATTTTTATCGAAAATTTTTATGCCAATATTTGTTGGCATTGTGCTGGTAATCGTAGGAATAGTTGCATCTATTTTTTATAAAGGTAAGAGTAATACTTTTTTTACAAATTCAACGAAATCCATATACGCTAATTCTAACGAAACCAATTTCAATTTTACGGTAGTGAATACTAAAAATGGACCTGAAGTCTGGACCGTTTCTCGAAGAAATTCTGAAGGATTAAAAGAAGTAAATTATTTTCTGAATCAGGTAAATGTAACAAAAAATACTATTGATAAAAGCATACCTATAGACAGTACTATTACCTGGGAACAGAGTTTAAAAGATTCTTATAGAATGGGTAAGCTAAAACAAATAGGAACTATTTGCTGGTTGATTTATGGAAATAAATTACTTGGATATAATGTGAATACACTGGAAAAAATAGCAGACAATGAATCCTTAAGAGTTCAGTTTCCAGAATTTAAAAATGGTATTGCATCAGTCGAAGATGCCTATGATATGGATGGTTTCAAAGTAATTACTAAAGATGGATATACGTATCATTTTGCAGTAAACAACAATAAATTATTTACAGAAACAGAATACGAAAATAAAGAAAAACTGGAATCTGATTTTATCGATAAAACAGAATATTGTTTTACAGATGTGGAACGACAGCAACTCTATAAAATAAACAGAAGAACAGGAAATATATTTAATACAAAACTAAATGCAAATATGTTAAACAGTGTGCTGGAAGTTGGTGGTGACAGATATAAGAGAATGTATAATATAAATACTGTGGATGAATTTACACCAAATGAAGTTTATTTTAATGCAGCAGTATTGTATTACGATGAAAAAATGGTGGTAATTATTTATCAAAAAGAAGCTGGAGAAAGCTCTTCAATTCTCTTAAAATGTTTAGATGCGAATAAAAAAGAAGTATGGACAAAAACAGGCGATGGAACAGCTATCTTGAAGCCTTTTTTGAAATCTACCAATTCAGAAAGCTTTTTACATGAAAATCAATTAGTCATTATCCAACCTTATCAACTTGCCATTTGTTTAAATATAGAAAATGGTGCAATAAGCTGGTCGTTTAATCCATCTTAATAAAATTCGTTATTGCAATTCTTGTCGATGTCATTTCGAGCATAGCGAGAAATCTCGCTACATTTTTATATGCAAAGTACAAAAAAAAATGCGCTCGAAACGAGCGCATTTTTTATCTAATCACTATTTACTCTAATGTACCATTACTTTTGTAGCACTTACTTTATCACCATCTATCATTTGAATGATATAGATGCCATCAGCCAGTTTATTTTTAAAATTTAAATCAAAACGATTATAACCACGAACAATTTGTTTATTTTCCTGAGCCAGTAACTTACCGGAAACTTCGTACACATTAAATCCAATTTGTTTATTCGTGTTTGAATTTATTTCCACCACTATTTTGGGTTGAGTATAGAATATATGTACACCATTTACTTCAGAGCAACGCACGAAAATAAAAGAATAAATAGTTTGCTTATCATCGGTATCAACTTCTATCAACCTGTAATAATTGCTGTTAGAATTCACAGCTGCATCCGTGATGCTGTAATTTTTTGGTTGATTAGAATTTCCAGCAGCAGGAATGGTTGCTACATTTGTATAAATTGCACCATCAACAGAACGTTGTACAATAAATTGTTTGCTGTTTAATTCACTGGCAGTACTCCATTTTATTTCCATTAAATTATCATCCAAACAAGTTCCGGTAAAAGAAGTTAATTCTACCGGTAAAGGATTATCAGAAGTACGAGTACCAATAGTGAAAGGAGAAAAATCGGCAGCATAATTAGGAGAAATTACAGAACCCCAATTTATGGATGTACCAGAAACATAAGTTCCCGATGCGTTATTGTCTTCTGTATTCCAATCTGTGCCATCGTTATGAACCACTAATAAATTGTCCCATTGTACACCTGAAGTGCCAACTCTGCTATGTGCTCTCCAGAATAATTTTATTCTAGCATCATGATTTGGAGAGGTTAGTTCAGAAGACACAACATTCCAAAATTCCACTTTACTCACATGGTCTATTTGTGGTGTATTATTTATAGGGTCTAAAGTATAATTTCCATAACCAGCACTTGAATAATCAGCACTATAGGTTTGAGTTGTGCCATTAAATGGCGTTAAAGCAATCGGTCCATATTTTGCTGAACTTCCAATTGGGAAAATCAACTCGCCAGTAGATGCAGAGTTGTGATCCATTAATCCTTCTACATAACTACTATCGTAACCCATATCTTGCACACCACCAGCGTTTGCAGGTGATTTAATATCTGATGTGCTAACAACTGCTAAAGTAACTTTTTGTGCAGAAGATGAAACAATCTTTCCTCTTTGTAAACCTAATACGCCAGTTACTGTAGTGCCGCCGTTGTTTAGAGTTACTTTATTTACACCAAAATTTTTATAACAATACAAACCTGCAACAGTAGCAGGCAAACCGTTGCCAGAAACCATATCATCACTACTACAAAAACCATAGTTTGCTGTAGTAGAAAAAATCCTTGTTCCAGATGTTCTTATATTTCCATCATTTACACCAATACCTGATGTTTTAATACCATTTGCATTTGCATAAATTAGACCTGCACCAGAATTAATATTTACCGCCTGTACAGTACCCGTTCCATCATCAATAAATTCGGTTTGATCCATGCGTAATACGGCAGGTGAGTTTACATTTAAAGTTTTAGTTAGCAGAAAGCTAGAATTTAAATCCACATTACCTACGCCAGCTAATTGTGGAGTTGCATTTGGAATTGTTGTAAAGGTTTGCAAATTTGCAGCAGCAGCATTAATATCAATATTGTAATAGTTTATTTTAGGTTTAGTACAAGAAGTGCATGTTGTATAATTGCCTCTCAGTTGTTGTTGTTCTGTAGAAGTGGTTCCGTAAAATTCTACAGTTCCATTGGCAAGTGAATAGGCGCAATTATCGCCTGTTAATGAAGGTTGCGCAGTACTACCGGGTTGTCTGATTCTAAATCGGCTAGTTGCACCACTCATTATCAATGCACCAGGACCTGTGAACGAATTAGCATTCGTTGTGGTACTGATACAATCTACAATAGAGCCATTGGTAACTTCTAATGAATCATTAACTGTTGCATTATTGGATAGATTTTTATAAGTATATGCTAAAGTAGCTGGATAAACGTATGTATTTGCACCACTAAATTTTAGATTATGGTAAGTTCTGCTACCTCTTAATGTCTGGTATGCATGAGATGATCCTGTACCTGCAAATTCTATAGTACCACCAGTTAAATAGTACTGGTTTGCAGTTCCGCCTGCCATTCGTGGTATTACATCACTTATTGCATCGCTAGCTTGACTCTGGCCTCTTGGAATATAATATAAGGTACCCGGTTCCATACGTAATGTACCTGCTGAGAATGTAAAATTTTCAGAGACGGTTTCTCTTAGCTGTCCTTTTTTTATATACAAATGGCCACCATAAGTTGCGTCTATTGTAAAAGATTCAGAAACAGCAGTTGAATTTGTAAGTGACAAGCTTTTTGTATTATCTAATAATTCGCAAATAACTACCTTAGCTGTTGAGCCAGTACCTAACCCATTTCCTGTTACTTGATTATCTCTACCAATATACCAAAATGTTGCCACTTGGTCAAATGTTCGGTTTGAAGCGGTTACTTGTACATTTCCAAGTGCGCCTGTTGTAGATATACCTTGAAGATGTGTGATTCTTAATGTACTGCCTTGTTGAGATTTAAAGAATGTTCCTGTATTTGAACCAGCTATACTAGTTAATAACCCAGTAGAAGTTGTACCATTAAAACCAAAGTCATATGTACCTAGATTTTGTACAGTTATACCACTATTGCCTCCTAATAATACATCTTGATTAATTTGTCTTACATATGCACCACCTTTTACAACAAAACGTATATTCATTAAATCGTTAGATGCATGCGGAATCACATTAATCGTTTGTGTATCTGTTCCATTAAAATAAATTGAATCATTTCCATTAGTGTAGCCAGATCCATTTGAATTAGTTAAATATGCACCAGAAGCCAATTTCAGATTTCCTTTTAAATTTATTATTGCTTTTGCTGCACCAGCACTAGTAGATGTAACATAAAATATGCCAGTATTAACAGTTAGATTACTATCAATACTTAATGTATTAGAACCAGAAGTATATTGGTGTAATGCAAAAGCACCTGAACCATTTTTTATGAAATCATCTTTTACAGTTAGTGTACTTGTTCCTGCACCAACTTGAAATTGTACATCTTCTGAGCCTGCAATAATCATATTGCCACCAATTGTAACATTTACCGTTCCGCTAAAAATTAAATTGATATTATCACCACCTGAGCCGTCGTTGTTTGTTACTTCAAAATCTCCATGTGTTAAATTATAAGTTCCATCAGGAAACACATCGTCCCAATTAGATGAAAGTGTAGTAAAAGTTAAAGAGAGATTTCCAAACAATGCCGAAAATCCATTGTAAGAATTTGCGGATACTGCACCCGTAGCAAATAAATTTTCATCTGTGGTTTCGTTCCAGTCAGTTATTTCGAAGTAAGATTCATCATGAAATATTTCTGTTCCAGTCCATGCATTAGGTACATAGGAATCTATAAAAACGAAGGCTGTATCTTCCACTTCCCATGTGGATGAAGCATTTCTAGTAAACTCAGTAGAAGTAACTGTATTCTGGATTTCCATGGTAGAGTTTTTTCTTATTATTAAAGATGAACTGCCTTGCATATCTAAAATACCACCTAATTGAAATATTCCTTTTTTAATTTCTAATACCTTACCTGTTGCAATTGACAAACCTGGTGTACTACTATAAGAGCCAAAAATATACGAATCATCTGCGAAGTCAACATAAATATTATTATAAAGTCTACCACCTGCAGCATCGACAAAATTTCCTCTATTGATATATATATTTGGAGGTACGGTTGCAATGCTTTGTGGTGGTGTTGTTGCATCTACCCAAGATGATCCATTCCAAGTTTGCCATACTCTCACACCACTTATTGAGCCAACTGCAGCTGAACCAAAAGCAACATAATCACCTGGTAAAACACCAGGATTTGTTCTGTAATCACCGGCTACAGCAGTAATAACATTAATATAAAAATTATTAGATGTACCTGTTAAACTTGGAGATACAACCGTTCCAGTAATATTTATTAATGTTTGTACTGAAGCATATTGAACATCAGAAATACTTACAACACCAGCTACCAATGCGTATGGCGAAGTAGAAGTTATACCTGTGCCACTCGTTGTTAAAGCAACGTTCTCTGTTCTGTCTCTATCAGTTCTGTTATAAGCATCTGCTGCAGTAATGGTAAATGCTGTTAAATTTGTTGCAACAAACCCATCCGCAATAGTTGATATATTTAACTTAGTTGCCGTTACTTCTATTCTGTTTCTGTCAAGTCCATTGTCATTATCCGATTGAGCAGCGCCACCATCAGTAGCGGGAAAAGTGGAACTACCACTTCCTGCAGTTACATTGCTTACTTGAAAAATTAATTTTGTATTATCTATAACCTGAGAAGAATCAAAAGAGACACGTAGGTGTAATATCTTATTTGCATTGCCGGTAGCTCCGCCATCAACTGCAGTTACATTGGTACCAGACATTCCTGTAAAAACTAATTCTGAACCTACTTTTGTTGCAGTTGCAATAGTTGTTCCGCCTGTTGTAGTTAAAACAGCTGTTCTTATTTGTGCTAATTGATTAGCAGCTAAATGATCTTTAACTGTAAACTTAATACCAGTTAGAACGGTATTAACATTATCATTGTCTATTTCATCGGCACCACCATCCTGAATTTTTATTTTCATAGGTATCATTCTAGCTGGAATGCCATCTCTAAAGTTGATATAAACTATATTAATATTAGATTCAGGAGAACCTGAAGCATAATTTGTATTGTCAGCAACAATAGATTCATTGCTGTAGATGCCAGTTCCATTTACATCAAATGTATATGGGTTTTCGCTTCCATTTGCATCGTTATTGGCAATACTTATGGTTGCAGTTTGTAAGTCGTAAGTAGTTGGAGCATAGGTTACAACAAAAGTTAGAGAACCACTTGGTCCGCTAATAGTAGCAGCACTTGGTTGTGTGCTAACCGTAAATTGTGAAGAGCCTGAAATAGCAACTCTTGGATTGGTTGGATTTAAGTCTAATGTTTGATTTCCAATATTTTTTATGGTAAAAGTTCTTGTTGGTGATGGTGTGACATTAACTTCTACACTTCCAAATGCAGTGTGGTCACCAACAATTGGAGTTACATCACCATCAACAATTTCTGTAGAATTTCCTTCCACTCTTATTTCAGGTGCTTGTATGGTTTGTTCGTTTCCTGTGGCTGTTCCACTTTCATTTCCTGTACTTGTTACATTGCTTGATGCAGATATAGATGCTGTAATCGTTCTTCCATCTGTTGCACCTGCAGCAGTATTTGCAATAATCAAATAATATCTTCTGGCTGTCAATGTTTCAGTAAAACCGGAAAAAGCTAAAGGATTTGCTAATGAAGCAACTGTTGCCACCACTGCATCACCGCCATTATAAGTGCCACTGCTATCGGCATCATGTATTAATCTGAAATTACTTATATCACTTGTGGTTGCTGTTCCGCTTGTTGCAATATTTACCGCAGTAAAATCTACAGAAGAAGTAGGCAGTAATCTGAAACCACTGATACGAACATCATTAGTATTGTATACTATATTTCCAGTGGCTGGTGCGCCAGTGTTGTCAATAGTTACGGTTGGTGCAGAAGAAGCTGTAAATGTTTGTGTGCCACCATCGGCTGTTGAACCACTTTTTGTTCCTGCTGAAAATGTTAAATTACCGGTAGTAATTGCACTCAGATTTATTTGAGTTCCACTACCACCAGATGCAGCACTATTTATATCTGCTGTAATAAAAACATATCCTGTGCTTCCACTACTAATACCTTGAGATGTAAAAGATGTAAAAGATTTAGCACCAGCCGTTCCTGTTGGAGTATAAGTACTGCTTAAGGTTGCATCACCAACATCCAATGTGGCATCTGTCGAATAACGAACTTTTAAATTATCAATATCAGCGGCGTCGTAGTTGCCAGCTGTGGTACAAGCAACACCTGTAAGCGTAGCATTTGTATTTGTTACAGTTAATTGAAATTGATGTAATATATGATTTGTGGTTCCATCTGTAACACTTGCAGCACCAATTTGTGTTCCATTGTCTGCTAATGCGATAACAGGAACAATTGGCGCATAAACGTCATCAAATATTGCGTTATCAGATGCACCAGTTGCATGATTCCACATTGGACCAAAATATCTTAAATCATTACCAGTAGCAGTATAAGTAGTATTTGCAGTATTAGAGCCAATTTGAGTGGATGTACTTCTTGGATCAGATTGAGGAAATGCAGAAGCGTTACTTTCTGTAAATAAAGCCCATTCATCAGTTGTTGGATTATACGTTACTCTTACACTTAAATATTCTGCACCATAATCATTTCCTGATATAATATTAGTAAAATCCGCATTAGCATTGATACCACCAGTAAATCTTGCCAATCTGATTGCGTCTGTAGTTCCACTTTGACCAATCAAAACAGCATAACCATTACCAGTAGATGTTGGAGTGGTAGATTTACATAAAACAAATGCAACACCATAATTACTTGCATCAAAACCACTTGGATCTGTTCTTGTTTGTCTGAAATTAAAAGCCCATGTAAGTGTTGCCGTATTATTTGTAATACCATCTGTCGTTATTGGACCAGTAAAACCTGATAAGTCTTTGTATACAAATTCAATACCTGCTGTTGTAGAACCTAATTGAAGTCGATTTGATACAATCTGAGCACCACCTGCAACTGTCTCAATTTCTGTCCAACTATTACCTACAGTAGTGCTATTAGTTCTTGTAAAATTATCTACCAAAAGTGTTTGAGCATTTAAATTTGAACTAAAGCAAACATAAATTAATAGTATTAAGATCGAGTAATTTTTCTTCATAAAATCAACTAAACGAATATTAAAAACCACAGATTTTTTATCTAAAGTTTTCGCTTTTAAATATGAAGTAAGAAAAGTTGGGAACATGTAAAGTTTATTCATACAGTATAATAAAAATCCATCTAAAATTTGTTTACGACAACCGAACATCAAATATAAACCAAATTAGTTTATATTATAGAATAAGTCAAGTTAAGTTTTGCACAAAATATTGTGAAGATTTTTAAGTAAAATCAAGCATATTTCTAGTTTCTTTCACTAAAAAGGTGCCAGTTAGTTGTATTATTAAACAAAAAGAATCAACGCTATTCAATTATTTAACAGATTTAAATCTTATAAAAGGATTAAATTTTTATCATAGCATTCTTCCAAACCAGTTTCTGAATTAAATTTTTAGAATAATTAGGTGAATTTTATCATAAAATCTCAATTAAAAAAATCTAAATGGCATAAAACAGAAATTAGGTATATTGCAGTATGTTTGTTCAGCGTAAAAAAATGAAACGTAAAGTATAAATAATTGAATTACAGCAATATATGTTTTCAAAAGAAATACAATACTATAATTGGAATGCTATAAATGCTCAATTAATTGATGTGCGTCAGTCATCTGTTGAGCAATTACTTTTCAATGGCAAACAATCCTTTTTTGGTATTAAAGAATTTGGTACTTTAGTTTCTGCAGCAGCGGCAAACTATCTGGAAGAAATGATACAGTTAAGTCAGCGTATTACTCAAGAAAGATTTGGAAAAAATATGCAATTGTTTATTCCAATGTATTTAAGTAATGAATGTCAGAATATTTGTACGTATTGTGGTTTTAGTTTGACAAATAAAATTCCACGAAAAACATTAAGTGATGAAGATATTTTAGCAGAAATTGAAATCATAAAATCCTATGGTTACGATTCTATTTTACTTGTCACTGGCGAGCATGACAAACTCGTTGGAATAGACTACTTAGTGAATGCTGTAAAATTAGTAAAGCAGTACTTTTCGCAAGTATCTATCGAAGTGCAACCGCTAGAACAACATGAGTACGAATTGCTGAAAGATGCAGGTGTTTATTCAGTATTAGTTTATCAGGAAACCTATAATAAAGAAACCTACAAAACGCATCATCCAAAAGGAAAAAAATCAAACTTTGAATATCGGGTTGAAACACCTGACAGATTAGGAAAAGCTGGTGTTCACAAAATTGGATTGGGTGTTTTATTAGGTTTGGAAGATTGGCGAACCGACAGTTATTTCAACGCCTTGCATTTAGATTATTTGCAAAAAACATATTGGCAAACTAAGTACTCGGTTTCGTTTCCACGCATTCGTCCGCACGAAGGTGATTTTATACCAAAAACCACCATGTCAGAAAAAGAATTGTTGCAATTAATTTGTGCCTATCGTATTTGTTTTCCTGATGTGGAATTGTCACTTTCTTCGCGTGAACGAGCACAATTTCGTGATGCTGTTTTTCCATTTGGAATTACATCTATGAGCGCAGGCAGCAAAACCGAACCTGGTGGTTACTCTAATTCTGAAGCATTGAAACAATTTGAAATACACGATGAGCGTTCACCAAAGGAAATCGCTGTTATGATTCAATCAAAAAACTACGAACCTATTTGGAAAGATTGGGACGCCGTTTTAATTTAAGAATTGTAGAATTTGATAATCTAAAATTCTTGCCTTATTTTGTAACATCATTTTGAAGAAATTATTTGCAATATCATTTTCTGTTTTCTTTATTCAATTTGCATATGCACAAATTGGCGGAAAAAACATTTATGATTTTTTGCAATTTCCAACCTCTGCGCGTATGGAAGCTTTAGGTGGAGGCCTGCAAAGCATCAAACATGCTAAGGATGCAGATGTTTCATTGGCAATCTCAAATCCTTGTTTTTTAGATAGTTCATTTCATAAACAATTATCTATCACCAATTCATTTTATATCGATAAAACTAATATCGGAAATCTGACATTTGCCTATTATCATCCAAAATTAAAATCGACATTGGCTTACACCATGCAATATGCTTCGTACGGAAAATTTGACGGACGCGATATTGCAGGAAATCCAACTGGCACATTTCGCGCAGCTGATTTTAATTTTCAGGTCGGCGTTGGCAGACATTGGAATAAATTTTATTATGGAGTCAATCTGAAATTAATAGTTTCACATTTGGAATCCTATACTTCACTTGGGTTTGCTACTGATGTAGCATTAGGATATCACAATCCAAAATCCAATTGGACAGCTAGTGTAATCTTGCGAAATGCAGGCATGGAATTAAAAACATATGTGAAAGGAGATGGCAGACAAAAAATTCCTTTGCAATTAGATATTTCCTTTTCTAAACGCTTTAAAAAATTGCCAGTCACTTTATCGGTTACCGCACATGATTTACAAGTATGGAATTTGAAATTTCCAGAAGAAGACCAACAAAATATTTTTTTAGGAACAACTAAAAAGAAAAGTAAAGGTTCAGAAATTATTGACAACGTTTTTCGTCATTTCACCTTTGGTGCAGAAGTGCAGGCTGGAAAACCTGTGCGTTTGCGTTTTGGATATAATCATATGCGTCGTCAGGAATTAGGTGTTGGCAAGAAGAAAGGCTTTTCAGGCATCTCAGCAGGTTTTGGTATTAATATTAAACAGTTTGCATTCGATTATTCGTATGCACAATATCACAAAACTGGTAGTGATCATCAACTTACATTCAGAATAAAACTGGATGAATTTGGAAAGAAAGCAAAGTAATGAGCTGATTTGATAATGAAATAAGTATTCTTAAACTCATAAAACTAACGAATCATCAAATCATCAAATCGTCAAATCAATATCGCCATCGATGGCTACTCGGCTTGCGGAAAATCTTCTACAGCAAAACGTGTGGCAAAAAAACTAGGATATATTTATATTGATTCTGGTGCTATGTACAGAGCCGTAACACTTTATTTTCAACAACATTTAATAGATTTGGATAATTTAGAAGGCATTGAAAATGCGTTACCGAAAATTTCTATAGATTTTAGAAAAGTGGGTGATGT
>JANNVS010000479.1:0-4948 GCA_031414515.1 Sphingobacteriales bacterium
CGAAAGACTGGTTACAAAAAGAAGTAGACCGACTTTTTTCAGAAGAAGAGAAAGCCATGATAGAAAAAATGGGTGGTTTAGATAAATTAATGGAACGATTGCAGCAATTATTAGAAGAACAAAAAGAAAAACATCAAGGTGGAAATAAATGGATTGGAACAGGAGGCACATCACCTTTTGGAAATGGTGGCTTTAATCCTGAAGGAATAAATATTGGTGGTGACGGTGGCGGAAGAAGTGCGGTAAAAGTATGGGAAAAACGACAATTTCAAAATTATTCATCAGATGTTGAATTAAATACACGCAATATCAAACTTGCCTTGAAACGCCTTAGAATACTGACACGTGAAGGAATCGAAGATGAATTAGATTTGCATACTACGATAGAGAAAACAAGTAGAAATGGTGGTTATCTGGAAATTGAAATGCATCCAGCAAAAAAGAATAGAGTAAAGGTGTTGCTATTTTTTGATGTTGGTGGTTCAATGGACCCACACGTAGAACTTTGTGAACAACTATTTTCAGCAGCAAAATCTGAATTAAAACATCTTGAATTTTTTTATTTCCATAACTGTGTTTACGAGAGCATTTGGAAAGATAATAATATGCGCTATAATGATAGAATTCCTTCTTTTGATATCTTACATAAGTTCAATCAGGATTACAGAGTTATTTTTGTTGGCGATGCAACCATGTCGCCTTATGAATTAACAGCATTAGGTGGAAGCGTTGAACATTATAATGATGAAACAGGTATTGCATGGCTAAATCGGTTTGTTCAAAAATTTCCTAATATAGTTTGGCTAAATCCAAGCAATGAATATTATTGGGATGGCTTGCCAACAGTGAAAGCAATCAAAGAAGTATTCAAAGACAGAATGTTTCCAATGACACTAGATGGTTTGGCAAAAGCGATGAAAACATTGAAAGGAAAAAAAGTAGTACATTAAATTAAAACAACTTATAACTTTATAACCAATAATTATTACAAAATGAATGAATTTAAAGGAACAGAAAATTATATTGCAACAGAAGAATTACAAATTGCCGTAAATGCAGCGATTGCATTAGAAAAACCATTATTGATAAAAGGCGAACCTGGTACTGGAAAAACGTTATTGGCTTTTGAAGTAGCAAAAGCATTGAATAAACCAATTTTCACCTGGCATATAAAATCCACTACACAAGCACAGCAAGGTTTATATGAATACGATGCTGTTGCTCGTTTGCGTGATTCACAGTTTGGAGATACAAAAGTGAATGATATTGCACAGTACATTATTAAAGGAAAAATGTGGCAGGCATTTGAAAACGATGACCAAGCAGTTTTATTGATAGACGAAATTGACAAAGCAGATATTGAATTTCCGAATGACTTGTTGTTGGAATTAGATAAAATGGAATTTTACTGTTACGAATTACAAAAAACTATCCAAGCAAAAACAAGACCTATAGTAATTATTACTTCAAATAATGAGAAAGAATTGCCAGATGCATTTTTGCGCAGATGTTTTTTTCATTACATACGGTTTCCAGAAAGACAAACGATGATTGATATTATCAATGTTCACTTTCCAAAACTAGAAGTAGAATTGATGGATGAAGCACTTAAAGTATTTTATGGATTGCGTGAAATTCATGGAATAAAAAAGAAACCATCTACCTCGGAATTAATCGATTGGATTCGATTATTAAGACTTGGAAAAAATACTAAAGAAGATTTAGAGAAAATAGATTACTTAAGTAATCAACCACCATATTTCGGTTCATTGCTAAAAAACGAACAAGATTATGAACATATTGCGAAAGTAAAACGAAGCACACAGAATACGCTACGAAGGTTTTAGTAAAAAAAATATTGAGAGAGATTTTTTTTACAACGCAATAATTGTATTCTTATAAATGTATTACTTCGCCATAAGCAGCAGCAGCAGCTTCCATTATAGCTTCACTCATCGTTGGATGTGGATGCACCGATTTTAGAATTTGCATACCGGTTGTTTCTAATTTGCGTGCAACAATTATTTCTGCTATCATTTCAGTTACATTCTCACCGATAAAATGTGCACCTAAAATTTCACCATATTTTTTATCAATAATTAATTTAACGAAACCATCTGATTTTCCTGATGCTTTGGCTTTTCCTGATGCAGAAAACGGAAATTTTCCAACCAAAATATCCAACCCTTTTTCTTTTGCTTTTTGTTCGGTAATACCAACACTCGCTACTTCTGGCGAGCAATAGGTACAACCAGGAATATTATCATAATCCAGCGGTTGCGGATGATGACCAGCCATGTGTTCCACCGCAATAATTCCTTCAGCACTTGCCACATGCGCCAATGCTTGTCCTTTTACAATATCGCCAATAGCATACACGCCATCTACATTAGTTTGATAAAATGCATTGACTTGCACTTTATCATTTTCCGTTTTTATACCACACAATTCCAAACCAATATTTTCTATATTGGTAGCTACACCAGCAGCACTCAACACAATATCAGTTTCAATAACTTGCTCGCCATTTTTTGTGTTTACTAATAGCTGCACTTTATCGACATCAATTTTAGAAGATAATACTTTTGATGACGTTAAAATTATCATTCCTTTTTTAGTGTAAATTTTTTCTAATGCTTTGCCAACTTCTTTATCTTCAACAGGCAAAATGGTATCATAAAATTCTATGAGTGTTACTTGTGTACCTAATGTCTGATAGAAATAAGCAAACTCAACACCAATAGCACCTGCACCAACAATTACCATTTTTTTCGGCAACTCAGACAATACCATTGCTTTGCGATATTCAATAATTTTTTTCCCATCAATTGGTAATGAAAATAATTGTTTGGCTCTACCACCGGTTGCTAATAATACATAGTTGGATTTAAAAATTTTTATACCACTTTCGTTCAAGGTGACTTCTACACGTTTGCCAGGCAATACTTTTCCATAACCATAAATTACTTCGATATTATTTTTCTTCATCAAAAACTGCACACCTTTGCTCATGGCTTCTGCAACATTTCTGCTGCGTTTTATAATGTCAGAAAAATTTGCGTTTACATCAGCTACTTCAATTCCATAATCTTTTGCGTGATTCAGATAATCAAATACTTGTGCAGATTTCAACAATGCTTTAGTTGGAATGCAACCCCAATTTAAACAGATGCCACCAAGGCTTTCTTTTTCTACAATGGCTACTTTCATGCCTAATTGCGAAGCGCGAATAGCTGCAACATAGCCACCTGGTCCAGAACCTATAATTATTAAATCGAAATTATTCATAACCTAAATTGAAAATTTGAAGAAGTATTAATTTGAAAATGATTATTTTTATTGACTGTATGTCTTTACTAAAAGCGAATTTACGGAATTATGGATTTAAAAGATAAAATAAAAAAATTAGCAGATACTTATTTTGATGAATTGGTTGCCATTCGCAGGCATTTGCATGCGCATCCTGAGTTGAGTTATGAAGAAGTGGAAACATCTAAATTTATTGCTAAAAAATTAATGGAATATGGCATTGAACATCAAAACAATATTGGTGGTTATGGTGTGGTTGGTTTAATTAAAGGAAACAATCCAACAAAAAAAATAATTGCTTTGCGTGCTGATATGGATGCCTTGCCTATTGAAGAAAAAAATATAACAGAATATGTTTCGCAAAATAAAGGTGTGATGCACGCTTGCGGTCACGATGTACATACAACATCATTATTAGGTGCTGCAAAAATTTTAAATGAATTAAAAGATAGTTTTGAAGGCACGATAAAATTAATTTTTCAACCTGCAGAAGAAAAATTGCCAGGTGGCGCATCTATTATGATTAAAGATGGTGTACTGGAAAATCCAAATGTAGAAACTATTTTCGGACAACATGTATTACCACAATTAGAAACTGGAAAAGTAGCTTTCAAGTCTGGTATTGCAATGGCAAGCTGCGATGAAATTTATATTACCGTTAAAGGAAAAGGCGGTCATGGTGCGGTGCCACATTTAACAATCGATCCGATTCTAATTGCATCACATATAGTGATTGCGTTGCAAAGTGTAGTAAGCAGAAATGCAAATCCTACATTGCCGAGTGTTTTGAGTATTGGCAAATTTACAGCGAATGGTGCTACCAATATTATTCCTGATGAAGTGCGATTGGAAGGAACGTTTAGAACTTTTGATGAAAAATGGCGCACTGAAGCACATGAAAAAATTAAAACTATTTGTACTAATACAGCAGTAACATTTGGCGGCACTTGCGATGTATTAATTGATATTGGTTATCCGTTTTTAAAAAATGATGAGACTACCACTGCGAGTGCGTTTGAATTAGCACAACAATTTTTGGGAAATGAAAACGTAGAAGAAATGCCTGCGCGCATGACAGCAGAAGATTTTTCTTATTATTCACAAATAGTGCCTGCGTGTTTTTACAGATTAGGAACAGGAAATATATCAAAAGGAATTACATCGCCAATACATACACCAACTTTTGATGTAGATGAGAACTGTTTGAAAATTGGAAGTGGTTTAATGTCTTGGATTGCGGTAAATCAATTGAAATAATTTATTTCTTAAAATAGAAAGTGCCCACGACTGGATTCGAACCAGCACGCCGTTTCCAGCGCCACCACCTCAAGGTGGTAAGTCTACCAATTTCTCCACGTGGGCAAGTGTTCAACGAACATTGCAAAGATAATTTTTATATTGAAATTTTAGAACTGCTTTCTAAATTATATATAGTAGTTTTCTTGCATCAGAGCGTGCGAGAATGTAATGGAAAGCTGGTTAACATGCCCCAATAAAAAGCATTTAATCAATAATAATCAGCTAAATAAGTATTCAAAAAAAAAGCTCGGATAAGAATCCGAGCTCTGAAAAGTATGCAAATAGTAAATTAAATTTAGAAGGCATAAACGGCTGCCAAACATAATGTGTTTTGAAACTT
>JANNVS010000480.1:0-2071 GCA_031414515.1 Sphingobacteriales bacterium
TGAGCATGTTAGTTACTATTGTTGCAGCTACTAAGCTAGAATTAAAGCCATTATTTGATAAATTTCAGCCAAAATCAGGTGATTTTACAGGTTTGTATCTTGCAAATGATAATCTACATTTTTTGATTACTGGAATGGGTATGCTAAATACGGCTGCTCATTTGGCTATATATGCTTCAAAATATAATAGAGATTTTTATATAGATGCAGGAATTTGTGGTGCATTTAATAGAAATTTAAAAATAGGTGATGTCGTACAAATTTCATCCGAAACATATGGTGATTTTGGAGTTGAAAATGATGATGAATTTCAGGACTTCTTTGATTTAGGATTTATTGATAAAAAAGAAGACGCATTTCAATATGGTTTATGTGAGCCAATTTTATCTGATTATCATTCAAAATTAAACTTACCCAAAGCCACTTCTATTACCGTAAATAAAGTTCATGGTAACGAGAAAACGATAAAAATTATTCAGGAAAAATACAATGCAGACACTGAAAACATGGAAGGACTTGCATTTTATTATGTATTGAAATTAATAAACAAACCAAGTATTGAAATTCGTGCAATTTCTAATTATGTAGAAAGAAGAAATAAAAATAACTGGAATATAAAAGATGCAGTTGAGAATCTGAATGAAGTAATTTTTAAATTAATAAGCAGTAATTAACACTGAAAAAATCATATTACTTTATATTACTTTCTCTTACTATATACAATGGACGTTGTTTTACATTGTCCATTATTCTGCCTAGATACTCACCTATTATACCTAAACAAATAAGCTGAACACCACCAATAAATAGAACACTCACCATTAAAGAAGCCCATCCTTGTACTACATCGATTCTAAAGTACTTCTGGTATAATGTATATAGAATAAAGAAAAAAGAAATAAATGAAACAACAAAACCTAAATAAGTAGCTAAGCGTAAAGGTAAATTTGAAAATGCAGTAATACCATCAAATGCAAACGTAAACATCTTACTATATGTGTAATTTGACTTGCCACTATAACGTTCATCACGTTTATATGAAATAGATGTTTGTTTATAACCAGCCCAAGCCATTTGTCCACGCAAAAATTTATTACGTTCAGGCATTGACAAAATAATTTGATTAATCTTTTTAGAAATAATGCGAAAGTCACCAGTATCTAACGGAATAGTAACTTCTGATAATCGGTTAATAAACCGATAAAATAATTTGGCAGTTATAATTTTATGCCAAGATTCACCAATTCTATGTTCGCGCTGTGCAAATACGACATCGAAACCTTCGTTCAGTTTTGAATATAAACCAAGAATCAACTCAGGTGGATCTTGTAAGTCAGCATCAATAATTACAATAGCATCTCCTTTTGCATTTTCTAATCCAGCGTAAACAGCTATTTGATGACCAAAATTTTTGCTGAAATCAATAAATTTTACTTTTGGATTTTTTAAAGCTAATTCTTTAATTATATCCAAAGAATGATCTATACTACCATCGTTAACAAATATAAATTCATAGCTATTTGTTATTGAAGTTACGGTCTCCAACAACCTATCATGCAATAATAAAAGATTATTCTCTTCATTAAACACTGGTATGACTACAGAAATATCCACGAGGCTAATTTACGATTTTGGATTAATGATTTATGATTTATTTTGAAGAATATTTTGGATTTTGATAAAGTATCATTTTTGAAAGAAAACCATTTATTATTGTTACCGATTTCCAATTTTTAAATTCTATAATCTGTTCATCAGAAAAATCGTTACAAACGTTTGAAAATAATATATAAGGAATAGAGTCAATAGGCATTCCATTTATATTAATCATTCTGGTAGTATCCTCTGTCATATCAGTTTGATATAGACTGGCATTCATTGGAAATACAGTTCCAATTTTATTTTTATTAATCTGTTTAAAATTATTATAAAAGGCAAACATCCTGTTTTTATCTTTTAAATAAGCTATATGCGCCAATGTACAATCCCAACCGTTTGAAATTGGAACAGGATAAATTTGCAAATGACCAAGCAATAAAATCATTGTGGTTAAAACTGTATAAATTCTTTT
>JANNVS010000481.1:0-5398 GCA_031414515.1 Sphingobacteriales bacterium
AAAGAAGAACTAGATGTTGAAATAAAAATAAATGAAGAAATTCAACCTATATAAAAAAAGATAGACCCTACTCCGCACCTGTTACAGTTTAGAATAAGGTCTTGTCCCCCAACTGGACTACTTAAATTTTTTATTTTGGATTACTATTTCATGACCGTTATATTTTCATTGTTCGGTTTTTTTATTTTTACGTTCTCAGTTATTACTACAATATATTTTCCTTCTTGAATATGTATATCATCAAATCGAATAAAATTCTCACCATCTATTAATCTCATTGGCACCTTTTGAGCAAACGTACCGTTTGATTTATATATATTAATGAAAATGTCTTTATCTAAATTAGACTTTATAAAATAATTTTTTAATGAGATGGTTGCTAAATCAGTTGTGAATATTTGATTCAATTTAATTTCATACGTACTGGTCGCGTTAGAGAAATTTAATTCAGATAATAAAAATTTTGTATCACTATTATTTGAAAAAACGATAGAGCTTATTCTAGCTTTTCCGTTCTGCATAAGTTTGTCTGAAACATATGCCAATACAGGCAATTCATATAGTTCTCTTACATCATTAATTTGAATATCTTTAATGATTGTTTGATTCTGTTCACCATCTGTGATATGGACAGCAATAGTAATTAATGAGGAACTAGCACTACAGTTAAATTGTAAGAATTTTGGTATGGTTGCGGTTACGTCGTTATAACTACAAGTAATAGTATACAATTCAGCTTTATCAAGATATGCATCTACTTTATGTGATGTATTGTCTGCGCTGATATAACAGAGCATACTACTATTTAAAGACGGTTGCGCTTGTACAATTGTAATTGACAAAATCGTTAGTACACGCGCCATGAGTGTTAAGGGTTTTAACATGGCACTGGGTTTTTATGTAGTGCAAAGTTAATACGCATTTTTTGATTTGTCAATACCTGATTCATTTTTTTTAATTTTTTTTAATTTTTTTAAGCCTTTCATATTATAAATCCATCTGAATTAATAGATTAGCAGACAAAATAAAATTTGAAATGAATGATTTTTATGCTCGTGTTTATGCAATAGTGCGCGAAATTCCAAAAGGAAGGGTTACTTCTTATGGTGATATTGCAGCGTTTATAGGAACCAAAGGTTCTGCGCGTACAGTTGGTTATGCAATGAATAATGCACACAATATTTCTCCTTCCGTTCCAGCACATCGTGTTGTGAATAGAAATGGTTTACTAACTGGTAAGCATCATTTTGGTTCACCAGATATGATGCAACAATTACTGGAAAATGAAGGAATAAAAATTATTGATGACCAAATTCAAGAATTTGAAAAGGTAAGATGGAAGCCTAAAATCAAATCATCTATTAAATAAAAAAATCCACGACTTTCGTCGTGGACAATATAAAAATATGATTACTATTCTAGTTATTCAACATCACTGGCATCACTAACATCAACAAATCTTCTGCTTCGTCTTTTTCTGTTGGTCTTATAATACCTGCTCTATTTGGAGTTGATAACTCAATATTGATATCGCTGCAATCTAATGCACCTAACATTTCTAATAGAAACTTTGCATTGAAACCAATCTCCATCGGATTTCCTTGGTATTCACAGGATAATTTTTCAGAAGCTTCATTTGAAAAATCTAAATCTTGAGCTGAAATTGTCAACTCAGAACCAGCCATTTTCAATACAACCTGATGTGTTGTTTTATTTGAGAAAATTGAAGTTCTTCTTAATGAAGAATAAAAATCATCTTTTTGGATAGACAATAAGTTTGGATTTTCTTTAGGTATTACCGCATTATAGTCTGGATATTTTGCATCTATTAAACGGCAAATTAACTGAATGTTTTCAAAACTGAAAAATGCATTTGATTTATTAAATTGAACTGAAACTTCAGTATCATTATTTGGCACAACAGCTTTTAATAAATTCAATGCTTTTTTGGGAACAATAAAAGATGCATTTCCACCTTTCACATCACTACGATTAAATTTTACCAATTTGTGTGCATCAGTAGCCACGAATGTAATTCCATTATCATCTAATTGAAAAAAAACACCTGTCATTGCTGGTCTTAATTCATCATTGCTTACAGCAAATAATGTCTTAGAAACACCTTTATTCAAAATAGAAGATACTAACTTCACCTCATCAACACCATCTGCTGTTGGCTCTTTTGGAAAATCAGCACTATTTTCTCCACTTAATTTATATTTTCCGTTGTCTGTTGTAATTTCAATTCCATTTGTTGTTTCATCCACAGCAATTGTAATTGGCTGTTCTGGTAGTGCTTTTAAGCTGTCTAATAAAATTCTTGCAGGAATTGCTACTTTAAAATTTTCTTTAGATTCAATGTCCATTCCAACAGACATTGTTGTATCTAAATCAGTTGCCGTAATCGTTAATTTATTTTTTTCAATATCAAACAAAAAATCTTCTAAAATAGGCAATACCGTATTCGTACTGATAACACCACTAATTTTTTGCAGATTTTTTAATAATTGCGCTGAAGAAACAACAAATCTCATACTGTGTATTTTTCTCAAAGTTAAGTAATTCAATCTAATATAAAATGCTTTGAAAATCTTATCTTTCGACAGACTGTGTATAAGTGGAAAGAAATACACATTTAGAAATTAATGAATCAGATGAAAATTGCTGTCAATACGCGTTTTTTATTAAAAGATAAACTGGAAGGAATTGGTATTTATACGCAGGAAATTTTCAAGCGTGTAGTACAGCAAATGCCTGAGCATGAATTTTATTTTTTGTTTGACAGACCCTTTTCTGAAGAATTTATTTTTGCAAAAAATGTAATGCCAATTTTTATTTCGCCACCGGCACGTCATCCATTTTTGTGGTATTGGTGGTATGAGAAATCCGTTCCGAAAGTATTGAAAGAAAATGATATAGATTTATTTATTTCTCCTGATGGTTTTGCAAGTTTAAATACTGATGTACCGCAAATTCTTACGATACACGATTTAGGTTTTGAGCATTTTCCAAAACACGTTCCTATTTTAGTTAGAAAATACTATCAGAGTTTCACACCAAAATTTTGTGAAAAAGCTACGAAAATTATAACTGTTTCAGAATTTACTAAACAAGATATAATTTCAACTTATAAAATTGATGAACAAAAAATTGAAGTCGTGTATAATGGATTTGAGAATGGTCAATGGTCAATGGTCAATGATCAATCGAATATAGAAAGAAATCTATCGACTATCGACTATCGACTATCGAAGGATATTCCTTATTTCGTCTTCATCGGTGCGGTGCATCCGCGAAAAAATGTGTTAGGTTTATTAAAATCGTTTGAACATCTTAAAACTACTTTTTCTCATCAGCACAAATTAGTTATTGTTGGAAGAAAAGCATGGATGAATGATGAGTTAGAAAACTTCTACCAGCAAATGAAATTTAAAAAAGATGTAATTTGGATAGAGAGAATTGAACGAAATAATTTACTAATGATTCTACAAAATTCTTTTGCATTGGTGTATCCAAGTTTTTTTGAAGGCTTTGGAATTCCTATTATAGAAGCGATGAGTTTAGGCGTTCCTGTTATTACATCAAATATTTCTTCTATGCCTGAAGTAGGAGGAAATGCTGCTGTTTTGGTGAATCCAAATCATATAACTGAAATTGCAGATGCAATGAATTTATTAATTGAAGATGAAACATTGCGTGATGATTTAATTGCAAAAGGCAAACTTCGCGCACATGATTTTGACTGGAATATTTCTGCAAAAAAAGTGGTTGTTGAAATAAAAAAAAATATCAACCACATAGACACATAGTTTAATCTATTTTATAAAGCAAGCATTTTCAGGCAGTACAGAACAAAAGTCAGAAGTAGAAAACAGAGTTCATCTTTGATAAAAATTAAATCAGCAAATCGTTTAAACATAAAAATAACATTTCTAACAATTACAACTTCTGTCCTTTTATCAATTTTTCAATATCTGATTTTACTTTCTGATATTGATCGTTATTTAATGATGATTTTAATTGTGAATCTAAGTCTTGCATTAAGGTTATAAATTCTTGTCCTGCTTGTTGCGGATTTGTTTTATATAATAATGTAATTACATCTGCTCTTATTTTTCCTTGCACCAATACTAATATCACAGACATTGTTTGCACATCATTTAATTTGTATTGAGTGCGAATTTTATCTAAAAATATTTTCTGGTCTGGTGATAAATTTTTGCCACTTAAAATATTTTCCTGCATTCCAAGTGCCAGTACCAAAATACCAATTTGTTCGTCTGTCATGTGTGCCTTTAATTTTGGAACTACTTGACCGTTTAACGCATCACTCAATTGTTTTATCTTTCCGGCATTGCCTGCATTTTCTGTTTTTATTTTGCTTAACTGTTGGTCGTAATCTTTTAAAATAGGTAGTATTTGTGTTGCTTTCTCAGAAGGCACTTTTAAATACGATTGTAATTGCTGAAATAATTCTGTTACGTTAGATTGTGTTGTTACTGCTAAAGATAATGGCGCATTTGACACACCAGGTTTTGGAGTTAATGAAGCAGTATTTTGAGCATCTGGTTTAGTAGTTGTTGTTGTTGTATTTTTAGGTTTTAGCTTTCCATCCTGACCCATCTTCACTACTTTAGCAAACTGAGTTTCATTTAAGTATGGTTTAATTTTTGTTCCTAGTAAAAATAACAAAGCTGATGTATTGGCATTAGGTTTTGCATTTTCATTTAAAAATAAAACATAATCGTTCTTGAATTTTATTGTTTGATTGGGATTTAAAACGCATTCTTTTTTTACCAATTCAACAATGGCATTTAGTTCAGGTGTAAGATTATTTACTGTGTAGGTAGTTTTATTTGCACCACCTTGCGCAACTGCAGTTGAAATTATTGAAGTCATTAAACTTCCAATAAAAAATAACGTGATAATTTTCTTCATAAATATTTATTTGATTAAATAAGACAATAACTGTACCAAACACTAATTTTTTAAGAAATTCAACACATCTGCTACAGATTTTGCTGGAATTTCTTCTTGTGGTGAATGACCGCAACTATCGTAAACTATATATTTTAAGTTTGGAATTTTTTTAAAATTTTCTGCTAACGAAATATCTAATAATTTATCTTCTTTTCCCCAAATTAGAAGTGTTTTGGCTTGAATGTCTTGTATTCCAAAACTTTTAATACAAAATCCATCTTTGCCAATTTGCTGTACTCTATCAGAAAATGCTGCTCTATTTCCTTCATGCATCGACATATCATAATAAAGTTCAACTTGTTTGTCGGTAATTTTAGCATCATCAAAATAAACATCTTTTAGAGTTTGATTTACTAACAGTTTGGTGTCTAATTTACTCATTAAATCTGCTATCCATTTTATTTTAGCTAACTTAAAA
>JANNVS010000482.1:0-3040 GCA_031414515.1 Sphingobacteriales bacterium
GTTAGGCGCATAATGCAACACATTATCTTCGATTTAGACGGCACGATTTCCAATCCAGAAATTGGAATTTTAAATGGTTACAAATACACGTTCCCAAAAGCAGGTTTGCCAACACCAACCGATGATGTTTTAAGAACATTAATTGGTCCTCCATTACGCGTAGTGTTTGAAAAGATGTACGGTTTATCTTCTGAGCAAACTGATTTTGCTATTAAAACCTATCGTATATATTACAACGAATTAGGTGGTGCTTATGAAAATGAATTGTACGAAGGAATGATAGAATTATTGCACACATTACATCAGCAAGGAAGAAAATTACACATTGCAACACACAAAGGCGCCATGACAGAACAAATTTTAAATCATTTCAAAATAAGAAATTATTTTTCTCAGGTACTACACTACAACGAAGAAAAAAACATCACCACTAAAGAAAAAATGATTGAGTTAATTATGCAGGCAGAAAATGCAACCGATAAAACCAATGTTGTAATGATTGGCGATAGAAACACAGACATCGAAGCCGCTCATTACCATCAAATAAAAAGTATTGGTGTATCGTATGGTTTTGGCAGCAAACATGAACTAGAAAAAATACAACCTACATTTTTAACGCATACTATTTCTGAATTACATTCGGTTTTACATCAAAAATAATTCGAAAAGCTTATCTTTATTGGTAATAGTGCGCAATGCCAACAAGAATTATCAAACCACTTATTCATCCAATAAAGGAACTTTCCGAAAGTGGAAAACTCGGTGGTGTACTCTTAATTTTAGCAACTATTATTTCTATTACACTTACCAATAGTTCTTTCGGTGAAACCTATTTACATTTCTGGCATCAGAAAATTGGAAATTCATATATCAGTTTATCTTTAGAACATTGGGTGAATGATTTACTGATGGCAATCTTTTTTTTCTTAGTTGGTTTAGAAATAAAACGTGAATTAGTTACTGGTGAATTATCGTCACCGAAAAAAGTATTATTGCCATTATTAGCAGCGTTTGGTGGCATGTTGTTTCCTGCGTTAATATTTTTTGCATTCAATGCAGGCACAGAAAATATACACGGTTGGGCAATTCCAACGGCAACAGATATTGCATTTTCATTAGGTGTTTTATCATTACTTGGCAAACGTGTACCATTAACCTTAAAAGTTTTCTTAACTGCATTAGCTATCATTGATGATTTAGGCGGCATTTTAATCATCGCTATTTTTTATACTAATGAAATTCATACCAACTATATTATGCTATCACTTGGCGTAATAGCAATTTTATTTTTATTGAATAAATTCAAAGCAAATCATTTTATCTTTTATTTTATTCCGATTTTATTTTTGTGGTACTTCGTTTATAAAAGTGGTGTACATGCAACTATTGCTGGTGTTGTTGCTGCTCTTTTTATTCCAATAAATAAAGTAGAGAAATACGAGCATATATTGCATCAACCAGTCAATTATTTGATACTGCCGGTTTTTGCATTAGCCAATACTACCATTGTATTTTCAGCAGAAAGCATTCCGCATATTTTTTCTGATTTAGGTTTTGGAATTATTTTAGCGTTGTTTGTTGGCAAAACAGTTGGCATTTCATCGTTGGTTTTTATAAGTATTAAAACAAAAATCTGCGAATTGCCAAACGATATTTTATTCAAACATATTATTGGCGTTTCTTTGTTAGCAGGTATTGGATTTACGATGTCCTTATTTTTTACAGCCTTATCATTCAAAGATCCTGAAAGTGCAAATATTGCAAAGCTTGCAATTATAATTGGTTCTACAATGTCTGCAATTTGTGGTTTAGTGTTTTTATCTTTTAGTTTGAAGAAAGAATAAACTTTTTAACTATTGTGAAAGCGCATGGTGCTACGGCTCAATTAGTAGAGTTTGGTGCTGGTGGAACTTGGAAGTTTTAATCTAAATTATAAATTATTGGCTTTGCAGTTCGGTCAAAAGAATGCTTTATTATGTCTTTATTTTTATAATAAATTTGATGATAAAAATCATTGTACTTTATGCAAATTAAAGTCACATATATTGTTACTAGCTTTAATGCAAAATCACAAACAAATTTAGCTTCTGTTTTGCTATAAATTGGAAAAGATTCCATTGCAGATACGTTAGACATATTAGATTCCTCTGCCGTATGAACATCTCTACATAATGATTTATATATTGAGTGTAATTCGTTTAGTAACTTTTTATTAGTTCTTTTCTTAAAGAATGGAGTGTTTTTTATTTTATTAAAAAACTCAAACATGCTTTTTTCATTTAATATACCAACAATAAAATCAGAGCAAAATGCTTTTAAAAAAGTTTCTATCGAACTTCTAAGCAACATTTTTGAACCTTTATAAGAACCGTGAAACAATAAAAAGAAAGATGTGCCAATATCTGAACAAGATTCTTTAAAATAAATATTTTGACTTTCAGTAATATTGGTAATGTATAATTTACTTTTAACTAAACTGTTTAATTCTGCAATCAATGTAAGATATGAGAAATATTTTTTATGAAATTTACTTATACTTGATTTATAATCAGCATTACTCAATAACTGTTTAAGTTCATACTCTTTTATGAAAGATAGAATTCTGTCATAATCATTCTTAATCTCACGAGCCATTTAATAATTATTGTCTGCTAAGTTTTAATATCGTATCATTCCAAGAAAAATTTGGTAATTTCTTTGCTTCTTTCATCTGAGTAATTTTATTCTCGTTACCTACTATAACTTCTAAAGCATCAACCAGAACACCTAATCTCTTATCATCAAGCTTGGTTACTTCGCAAATTATTAATCCAATATATTCTATTCTTGATCTTTTTGATGCACGACTTATTTCTATATCCAAAACATTCTCAGCAAAATCTAACAATTCTGTTCTGCTCTTAAACAATTCTTCATCTTGAAATAACTCTGGCAATACACCTACCAATGCCTTTTTATTGTTCTTCAGAACCTTATTGGAATTACCATAAAACAAATTAGACGCTTCTTCTGTATTTAGCAATTCTCTTAGTAGATTAGG
>JANNVS010000483.1:0-11303 GCA_031414515.1 Sphingobacteriales bacterium
TGCACTTACAACTATATTTAGTTTTATTACACTACCTGTAGAATTTGATGCATCTGCTAGAGCATTAAAGTGGTTAGATACATCAATGATATTACAAGGTGATCAACACGACAAAGCTAAAAATGCTCTAAAATGGGCTGCTTCTACTTATGTAGTGGCTGCTTTAGGTTCATTAGTAACCTTATTATATTACATCTCCATTTTTGCTGGTGCTAGAAGAAGAGATTAACACCACTTTGTCATTCTGAACGAAGTTAAGAATCTTATTAAAATGATTAAAATGCTTTTTTTGAAGCGAGATTTCTCGTTTCACACGAAATGACATGTTGTATTAAAAAACTTTGGCCATAAAAAAGCTCATTTTCAATGATTTATGTTAATTTAATAAAAAATATTTTCATAATACCTTGTTTATTCGCTTTCAAAAATTTACCTTTGCGTTCCAATTTTAAGGAATAAATAGAAAATTTCAATAAAGTGAACACATTATCTTACAAAACCAGAACCGTTACGCCGAAAGACACTGTGCGTAAATGGTACATTGTAGATGCAGAGAATCAAACACTTGGTAGAATCTCATCTGAAATCGCAAAAATTTTACAAGGCAAAAACAAGCCATCCTACACGCCAAACATTGATACAGGTGACCATGTTGTCATCATCAATGCTGAGAAAGTAGCCTTATCAGGAAAGAAAATGACTGATAAAGTTTATGTGCGACATACAGGTTATCCTGGTGGACAGCGATTTATGACACCAAAAGAAGCATTAGCTAAGAAACCAAAATTCGTGCTAGAAAATGCAATCAGCCACATGTTGCCTCGTACTCGTTTAGGAAGAGCAATGTTCAAAAAATTACATGTGTTTGCTGGTTCAAACCATGATCATGATGCACAAAAACCAGAAGTTTTAAAATTCAAAAATATATAAATGGCAAAGGAAACAATCAACGGATTAGGTCGTCGTAAGACAGCGGTTGCTCGTGTTTATTTAAAAAGCGGCAAAGGCACTTTCATCGTTAATGGAAAAGACATAAAAGATTATATCGATTTAAAACAATTAGTGGACAGAGCATTAAAACCACTGAATGTAATAGATGCTATCACAAAATTTGATGTCACTGTAAACGTAAAAGGTGGTGGTATCAAAGGACAAGCAGAAGCTATTTCTTTAGGAATTGCTCGTGCCTTAGTGAAAAACGATGAAACAGTAAAGCCTGCTTTAAAAGCAGAAAACTTGATGACTCGTGACTCAAGAATGGTAGAGCGCAAGAAATTTGGTAAGAAAAAAGCACGTAAGAGCTTCCAATTTAGTAAACGTTAATCTTCAAAAATTTATCAATATATTATGGCAATTTCTAAATTATCTCAACAAGAAATGTTAGACGCTGGAGTTCACTTCGGTCACTTAAAGAAAAAATGGAATCCAAAAATGTTACCATATATTTTTATGGAACGTAAAGGCATTCACATCATTGATTTGAATAAAACGCAGGAAAAATTAGAAGAAGCTGCTGCAGTTCTTCGTTCCATTGCGAAATCTGGTAGAAAAATCTTGTTTGTTGCTACTAAAAAACAAGCAAAAGATATCGTACAGGAAGCAGCAAAACAAGTAAACATGCCTTTTGTAACAGAGCGTTGGTTAGGTGGTATGCTAACAAATTTCGTCACTATCCGTAAGTCTATCAAGAAAAAACAAAACATAGAAAAGTTATTAGGTGATGGAGCTCTTAATAATATAACTAAAAAAGAAAGATTGATGTTAGGTCGTCAACAAGAAAAACTGGATAAGGTTTTAGGTGGTATCGAAAACTTACCTCGTATTCCAGCAGCATTATTCTTAGTAGATATTACTCACGAACATATCGCTTTAGCAGAAGCAAAAAACTTAGGAATTAAAACAATTGGTGTGGTTGATACAAATAGTGATCCAACTAAAGTAGATTTTGCAATTCCTGCTAACGATGATGCTACAAAATCAATTCAATTAATCACAAACTATTTAATAGAGGCGATTAAAGACGGATTGGCAGAACGTAAAAAAGACAAAGAAGAAGCGGAAACAAAAACAGATGTAGAAATAAAAGCATCTGTGGAAACTACAGAAACAGCAGCAGAATAATTCATCTTTAGATTAAACATTTATCATTTAACATTCAACATTAATTATCATGTCAACTGTAACTATAACAGCAGCAGAAGTAAATAAATTAAGGCAAGAAACTGGCGCAGGTGTCATGGATTGTAAAAAAGCATTAGTAGAAACAAATGGTAATTTTGAAGAAGCTATTGATTACTTAAGAAAAAAAGGAGCAAAAATTGCAGCAAATCGTGCTGATAGAGAAGCTAACGAAGGTGTTGTGATTGCGTTAACAAGCGAAGACGGTACATTTGGTTGTGCAGTAAACTTAAGTTCTGAAACAGATTTTGTTTCTAAAAATGAAGATTTTATCAACTTAGCAAAATCTATCGCAGATGTAGCATTAGCTGGAAGAATTAAAACATTAGATGAATTACAAAATGCTCAAATAGATGGCATACAAATAAAAGATAAATTACTGGATACCGTTGCTAAAATTGGTGAAAAAATAGAAGTAAAAAAATATATTGTAGTAGAAGGCGAAGGCGTGGTTTCTTATATTCATATGGGTTACAAAATGGGCGTTTTGGTTCAATTAAATCAACCACTAACGGAAGAAAAAACTATAGTTGGAAAAGATGTTGCAATGCAAATTGCAGCAATGAATCCAGTAGCGGTTGATGCTTCTGGTGTTTCTGACGAAATGAAAGATAGAGAAAAAGCTATTGCTCGTGAAAAAGCAATTGCTGCAGGAAAACCTGAAAATATCTTAGATAAAATTTCAGAAGGTGCTGTAAATACGATGTTGAAAGAAAATACATTATTGCCACAACCTTTTGTAAAAGATGGCAGCAAAACGGTCGAGCAGTATTTGAAGTCGGCAGACAAAGATTTAACGGTTGTATCGTTCAAACGAGTAACCTTATCATAATTATTAAAAGAGAGAATTTTTATTCTCTCTTTTTTTTTGCTTAGATTTATAGTAATAACTTAATACCATGAAAAAACCAATCAAACGCGTTCTTCTAAAACTTAGCGGTGAAGCATTAATGGGTGACCAGCATTTTGGTATTAAAGCAGATACACTTGGTTTATTTGCGGACGAAATTGTAGAAGTGATTAAAGCCGGTTATCAGGTTGGCGTGGTGATTGGTGGCGGAAATATTTTCCGTGGTTTGCAAGCTGGTAATATTGGTATTGAGCGCTCACAAGGTGATTACATGGGTATGCTTGCGACTATCATTAATGGCATGGCGTTGCAAGGTGCAATTGAATCACGTGGTATTTATACACGTTTATTATCTGCATTAAATATTTCTCAGGTATGTGAACCCTATATTCGCAGACGTGCTGTTCGTCACTTAGAAAAAGGCAGATGTATTATTATGGCAGCAGGAACCGGAAATCCATATTTTACTACAGATACTGCTGCAGCTTTGCGTGCAAACGAAATAGAAGCTGATGTTATTTTAAAAGGTACCAGTGTGGATGGTATTTATACAGCTGACCCGAAAAAAGATCCAAACGCGACCAAATACTCAACTATTTCTTTTGATGATATTCTGGTGAAAAACCTACGTGTAATGGATCAGACTGCTTTTGCTTTATGCAAAGAAAATCACATGCCAATCATAGTTTTTAATATCAAAGAAAGAGGCAATATCTTACGCATCTTACAAGGCGAAAAAATTGGTACGCTGGTGAGTTAAAATAGAATTTAAGATTTAAGTGATGAGATTTGAGATTTAAAAATTCAAATCTCATTTCTTATTACAAAAATGCCAAATGCACATTTGCCAACTGCCAACTATTTATTTTATATTTGCCAATAATAAACGACGTTACAATGACTGAAGAAGTACAAATGGTTTTGGATGAAACCAAAGATTCGATGTTTAAAGCATTGAAACATTTAGAAGATGAATTACGCAAAGTGCGTGCAGGTAAGGCCAGCCCTGATATGCTGCAAGGAATTACCGTAGAATATTATGGCACACCTACACCGATAAATCAGATAGCTAGTATAAAATTATTAGATGCTAGGACATTAGTAGTCGTTCCTTTTGAACGGAAAATCATTGGAGAAATTGAACGTGCAATTTTTCAAAGTAATATTGGCATTACACCACAAAACGATGGGGAAAATATTCGCTTGTCTATTCCGCCAATGACAGAAGAGAGAAGACGTGATTTGGTAAAGCAATCAAAAACACATAGTGAGCAAACCAAAATAGTTATTCGAAATGCACGGAAAGATGGCAACGAAATGATAAAAGATTTAGTGAAAGATGGTTTAAGTGAAGATATTGGGAAAGACAGTGAAGAATCTATTCAAAATTTAACCAACGAATACAATACCAAAGTAGATAAAATGTTGGTTCAGAAAGAAGAAGAAATTATGACAATATAGTATTTGAGTAGTCTCTTTGTCATATTTAAAGTATAAATTTCATTCTAAATATAAATAACAATAGTAATCTAAATATTCTTTCCTTCTTTGGTGACTAACTTATACTCACCAAGATGCAACGATGAGTCTTGCACTAATCGTATAATCTTTCCAACTTTTGCATACCAGTTCATTCTAAAAGAGAATGTGTCTTTTTTTAAATATGCAAAAATAAATGGATGTACATACAGTAAGAAATTTTTCTCTTTATGCGTTTTCAAATGATGTAATTCCGATTGTATATTATCTACTATTTGTAGTGGTTGGTCCACTCTGTATTTGCTATTAATATGTAATAATGGTTCTCTAGTATCTACGACAACTTGTTCTTTCATACGTTGACGAGTAATCTCCATCAATCCAAATTTGCTAATTGGCAGTATTACATGACGCGCCTTATCTGGCTTCATTGCTTCTAACATTGCTTCGTATAATTTATGCTTATACTCAACTGATTTCATATCAATAAAGTCAATAACGATAATACCACCAATATCTCTTAATCTTAATTGACGTGCTATTTCTTGCGCAGCCTCCACATTAATATTAGAGGCTAATGTATCCTGTGCAATATCTTTTTTTACTTTTGGACCACTGTTTACATCAATGACATGCAAAGCTTCTGTATGTTCTAAAATAACGTAAGCACCACTTTTCAATGTCACCGTTTTCCCAAATGCAGTTTTTACTTGTCTACTGATATCAAAAGATTCAAACAATGGCGTTGTATCTTCATATTTATGTAAGATAGAAGAATGCTCGGGTGCATGCTCTTTTAAATAAGCTTTTAAATCTCCGTGAAGTGTGGCATTGTCAGTAATAATTTTAGAGAAACTGTCATTCATTAAATCACGAACTATAGAAAAAGTTTTATTCATCTCTTTCAATAATAACTTTGGTGGATTCTGGAATTTTATATTTTCCGTCATTACCTTCCATTTGTTAAGAAGGTTCTCAACATCATGCTTTAATTCTTCTTTCCCAACACCTTCAGCATTCGTTCTTACTACAAATCCAAAGTTCTTAGGCTTAATCTTTTGCATCACATCGATTAGCCGTTCGCGTTCTTCCTGATTATCAATTTTCTTTGAAATACCTACAGAATTAGTAAATGGAACTAAAACTACATATCTGCCTGGAATCGAAAGTTCACAAGTAAGTCGAGGTCCTTTAGTAGAAATAGCTTCTTTAGAAATTTGAAAAATAAGGATATCGCCTTTTTCCAAAGCATTGGTCATTAAGCCATCTTTCTGAATGTATGGCTCAATATCAAATTTATCCAAAAGGTGTGATTGCTCTGCCCTGAATGCCTCTGAACTGAATTTACGTACAGAACGGATATAAGGACTTAAATCTGAGTAGTGTATAAAAGCATCTTTATCGTGACCGATATCTATAAAAGCTGCATTTAATCCTGGATTTATTTTTTTTACTCTACCTAAGTAAATATCTCCAGCTGAAAATCCTTCTTTATCGTACGAATCAAGATGATATTCGACTAATTTTTTATTTTCAAGAAGCGCAATTTCAACACCTTTGGAATTAGCGTGTATTACTAATTCTTTTATCATGTGTTTTATTTTATTAATCATAAGTCGTGAGCTTTTTTACTCACGACAATTAGTTTATGATTTATTTCTTCTTGTGACGATTCTTTCTTAGTCGCTTTTTACGTTTGTGCGTCGCTATCTTATGACGTTTTCTTTTTTTTCCGCAAGGCATAATTAAACTTTTTTATTTTTTAAATTATTGACGATATCGTCTATTTCTTTATTGAATTCTTTATTATTCACTAATAATTTGCACATTTCAAACAATCGGATGGCTTCATCATCATGTCCGAGCTGTGCTTCCGTTATTGCCAAAAAATACAGAGCCTCAGTGTTTTGTGGTTCTAACTGCAATATTTTCTGCAGCCGTTCTTTCGCTTTGTCGTACTGACCTGATTGTATAGACAATCTGCCTAAAGCCAATAAAACCGGAACATTGTTTGGAAGACTATCTGCCAATTGGCGTAAGATTCCGATTCCTTTCATCGGTTCTTGCGAACCTTGCACATATGCATCTGCCAGTTTTATCTTCAGCTCCAAATCATTGCCATCTTTCTGTACAGCATCTTCATAAGAACGGAGCGCAAAGGTAATCAAATTATTTAAAATATTGGAATCTAAGGTTGATTTATATGCGTTTACCAATGCATCACCTGCATCTGAAAAAGCAGTCTTTGTACCTTCTATCTTTGAAAATTGATAAAAATAGTAAGAGCCTAATGCTGGATTATCTAAATTCTTCCAAAATTCAGAATATTGAAGGTAAAATTTCTTTAGTGAAGTTGTGTCATCTGCTTTTGTAGCTTTAATTGCCTCATTAATTGCAGCTACTTGTGTTCTTTCAGCAGGTAGTAATTTAGCAATTTGCTCTTTTTCATATTGTTCAAAGGAATAAGATTCGACTTTTATAGTAGTTGAATTATTTTTTTTTACAATAGTTTTACCACCAAAATAAAGTGCTAATGCTAAAAATAGCGTGCCAACACCTAAAGCTATCTGACTCTTCTGCACGATCTAAAGTACTTATTATGTAGTAGCCACTTTTTTTGCACTGGCTGCTTTGATTTGTTCTACAAAAACTTTAGATGGTTTGAATGCAGGAATTTGATGTTCTGGAATTTCAATTGCAATATTTTTTTTGATATTACGTCCAATCTTTGCTTTACGGGTTTTCACAATGAAGCTACCGAAACCGCGAACATACAGATTCTCACCTTCTGCCAAAGTATCTTTTACTTCTTTAAAAAAAGCCTCCATGGCTACTAATACGTCTACTTTTGGAACACCAGTTTTTTCTGAAATTGTGGTGATGATGTCTGCTTTTCTCATGGTTGTTGTTTAATTGGACTACAAAAATGCAATTTTTTTTTAACTAACTTACTAATATACACGAATTTAGAGTTTTTTTAATATTAGTGCACATAATTCATTTGTATAAAAATGATTATTTTGAGAAATAAATGAAATCTTTCTCCAAAAAACTGACAGAATGGTACAATCCAACTTCGAGAAATTTGCCGTGGAAGCAGACAAATGATGCATACAAAATCTGGTTATCAGAAATTATTTTGCAACAAACACGAGTGGAACAAGGCACGCCGTATTATCTGGCTTTTGTAAAAAAATATCCGACGGTAAAAAAATTAGCAAGTGCACCATTAGATGATGTAATAAAACTTTGGGAAGGCTTAGGTTATTATTCACGTGCACGTAATTTGCATTTCGCTGCACAGCAAATAATGGAATTACATAAAGGTAAATTTCCGGATACCTATGAGAACATTATTCAATTAAAAGGCATCGGAAATTATACGGCTGCAGCAATTTCATCGTTCGCTTACAACTTGCCACATGCAGTTTTAGACGGAAATGTATTTCGTGTGTTGTCGCGTGTTTTTGGAATTGAAACGCCAATCGATAGTACAGAAGGTAAAAAACAATTTGAACAATTAGCGCAGCAATTATTAAACAAAAAAAATCCTTCTATACATAATCAGGCAATTATGGATTTTGGTGCACTTGTTTGCAAACCGCAAAATCCGTTCTGCGAACAATGTCCGTTTAGTTCAGAATGCAAAGCATTAGAATTAAATAAAATCAGTTTATTGCCAATTAAAGCAAAAAAGCTGATAAAATCAGAACGGCATTTTCACTATTTCGTCTTATTCGATTCAAAAAACATCTATATCAAACAACGCAGCGAAAGTGACATCTGGAAAGGATTATTTGAGTTTCCAATGGAAGAGTCAATTGGTCAATGGTCAATAGCAAATAGTCAAATCCTGAAAAAAATAAATCATCGACTATCGACTAAGAACCATGGACTATCTTACAAGCAAACCCTTTCTCATCAATATATTAATGCTAATTTTCATGAAATCAGGCTAGTGAGATTATCGAAAATGGACAATGCTTACCTTAAAATTTTAAAATCTACAATTTTAAACTATGCGTTTCCAAAAATTGTGCGTGCATATTTGAAAGATAGATTAAATTATTTAACTTAGATAAGCGAAATATCTTGACATTTGTCTGGATTCTGTATTTATAATTAAATTGTAAAACAATGAGTGTTAATAAAGTGATTCTAATCGGACGATTAGGAAAAGACCCAGAAGTTAGAAAAATAAATCCAACAACAACAGTTTGTAATTTTCCTATGGCAACAAATGAATCATATAAAAATCAAGATGGTACTTATACAGAACAGACCGAATGGCACAATATTGTGATGTGGCGTGGTGTGGCCGAAAGAGCTGAACGCATTTTAAAGAAAGGAAGTACTATATTTGTGGAAGGAAAACTAAGAACGCGATCTTGGGAAGATAAAGAAAACCATAAACGCTATACGACTGAAATTGTAGTAGAGAATTTCCAATTATTAGATAAAAGAGAATCAAGTGGTACTTCACAAAATGCAAATACCGAAAACAAGACAGGCACAGAATCAAATTCAACAAACGAAACCGCAATAGAGCCAAATTTTGACGACGATTTGCCATTTTAAAAAATAAAATAATTTTACAACCTTGGACGACGGAATACCCATACCTTTTTTATCATATTTCCTGCTTATAATTCCTTGGAACGATATTTTTAATCCATTTGATACCGCAATCATTTATGAACTAATTCTCATTTTCTTTCTATTGGGATTTACGGCTATGATGTGTGCTGTTGAAGTAGCTATTTTCTTATTTAAGCATAAAGAAATTGAAAACTTAGAAAAAAGCAATGATAATACCGATAAAGTTATCTTGGATTTTATAAAAAAACCAAGACAATTTCTAGCCACTTTTGTTTTAACCACTACCTTATTTACACTGGCAATTGTTTTGATGCTTGAAAATATTTTAGAGATTTCGCTTAAGCGTGAATTTGCAGAAACACACAGTACTTTATTGTTTATAATTAAAATAATGCTTGAAACTTTTATTATTGTTTTGTTTGCAGAAGTAATTCCAAAATTATATGCCACGCAACAATACTACAAGGTAGCGAGATATACTATTCATATTTTACGTGTGTTTGATATTGTCTTTGCACCTTTTGTTAAAACTTTAATTTTTACATCTAATTTCTTTGAAAAACGATTAGAGGGCGTAAATAAAAGTGTCACAGCAAAAGATATCGATGAAGCAATTGACATAACAAATTCTCAGGATAAAAATGAATCAGAAAGAAACGACACTAAAATATTAAAAGGAATAGTAAAATTTGGAAATATTGTGGTGACACAAATTATGCGTTCTCGTATGGATGTAATTGCTGTTGACAAGGAAGCTAACTTTGAAGAATTGCTAAATATAGTTCGTGAATCAGGATACTCCAGGATTCCTGTAGTTGAAGATAATTTTGATACCGTAGTTGGCGTTCTATATATCAAAGATTTATTAAAACATATAGATGCAGAAAAAGATTTCAATTGGCAACAATTGATAAAACCAGCTTTATTCGTTCCAGAATCTAAAAAAATTGATGATTTACTGGAAGATTTTCAATCTAAACGTGTGCACTTAGCAATTGTGGTAGATGAATATGGCGGAAGTTCAGGTATTGTTACCTTAGAAGATGTTTTGGAAGAGGTAATTGGTGATATTAAAGATGAGTTTGACGATGCAAGTGAAATCGACTTTAAAAAAATTGATGCAAATAACTTTATCTTTGAAGGAAGAACTGCACTAAATGATGTTTGTAAAGTACTTGAAATTCCAACAGATACATTTGATAGTTCTCGTGGAGACGCAGACTCATTGGCTGGTTTAATGCTAGAATTAAATTCTGAAATTCCAATTGAAGGTGATGAACTAAAATACAAACATTTTACATTTATAATTTTAGAAGCTGATAAAACAAGAGTTATTAGAGTGAAGATAACGATTAAAGATTAACAATTAATTATGTGCAATCTATGATGTATGATTTAAGAATTAAGATTTGCAATTTTTTAAAACGCAATAAACTTATTACTTTCTACTTACTACTTATTGCTATTTTGTTTGCTTCTTGCAATGAAAACTACACACCAAAACGCAACGGTTATTTCAGAATTGATTTCCCGAAAGAACGCAACTATATTACTTATGACAATAATGTTTGCCCATTTACATTTGAGTATGCTGACTATGGATTGATACAAAAAGATTCTTCCAACATAGACGAAATGGCGAATCATCCGTGTTGGTTTAATATTATTTTCTCTGAATACAAAAGCAAAATATATTTGAGCTATACCGCTATAAATTCGTCAAATCCTTTAGATAAATTAATAAAAGACAGTTACAAACTGACTTTTAAACACGCTGTAAAAGCTGATTATATAGACGAAACACCTATCAAAGGAAAAAACAAAAACGTAACTGGTATATTATATGATGTAGGTGGCAATGCAGCCAGTTCTGTACAGTTTTATATTACAGATAGTGTCAATCATTTTTTACGTGGGTCACTCTACTTTTATTCATCACCAAATGCAGATTCCATTGCGCCGGCTGTTACTTATTTCCGAGAAGATGTAGAACATATTGTAAAATCGTTGGCGTGGAAATAATTTCTTTTATTTCAAATTCACCTTATAAGCTCTTCCAATCGGTATTTCTTTTGATTGAATATATACGCTTTGTGCAGTGTAAGATTTTATTTTATTTTTATTGATAATGTATGATTTATGAATGCGCGCAAAAGTTTCAGGTAATTGCTCTTCCATACTTTTCATCGTGTCTTGT
>JANNVS010000484.1:0-1687 GCA_031414515.1 Sphingobacteriales bacterium
CCAAGTCGGTTGTGCCACCGCCAATATCTATCAAGGCAACTCCAGCTTCTTTTTCTTCTTGACTTAAAACTGCATCAGCCGAAGCTAATGGCTCTAAGGTTAAGCCAGACAAATCTAAACCAGAACTTTTTATGCAACGACCCACATTTCTAATTGAAGACGCCTGTCCGACTACAACATGAAAGCTGCTTTCTAAACGACCACCATACATGCCAATTGGTTCTTTTATTTCGGCTTGACCATCTATTTTAAATTCTTGCGGTAAAACATGAATTATTTCTTCGCCAGGAAGCATTGCCAGTTTTTGAACCTGATTTATCAACTTATCAATATCGCTTTCGTTAATAACTTCTTCAGCATTTGGTCTAGAAATATAATCGCTATGCTGTATACTGCGAATATGTTGACCGGCGATACCTACAACGACATCTTTAATTTTGTAACCAGAATTTGTTTCGGCTTCGGCAATAGCCTCTTGAATAGACTGTATGGTTTGAGTAATATTATTAACCACACCACGAGCAACACCTAAACTTTTAGATTTTCCAATACCTAAAATTTCTAGCTTCCCGTATTCATTTTTTTTGCCAATCATGGCCACAATCTTTGTCGTACCAATGTCTAAACCAACTGCAATATTTTCTTTTTCCATGACATAAATTATTTTGTACAAACCACCTGTTTTGTAAATGTCAGATTTACTTCTTTGTAAGAATCAATCAACGTGTCTTGCACTGCTTTTTGAAAAAATGCTTTATAGTTATTAAATTTCCGCTCAATCTGAATGGCTTTGCCAAACACAATATCATAACTATAATTTCTATTTTTCATTTTGATACTTTTATTTGGCATTATTTGCAAACCAATGATATTTTTTCTTAAAAAATCATCGTTGTAAATAACTTGTAAAAGTTCAACAAAATTTCTATCTTCACTTGCTTCTATTTTACCGTAAACCAGAGGAACTCGAGCTGTAAAATTATCAGACAAAGGCATTTTACCACCTTTATAATCAACATAAAAAGATGTGTTATCGTGAAAAACTCTAGCTATTGGGATCCTTTGTTTTACGACTGTTTTAAACTTACCATCAACACTTAAAAAGACTTCCGAATTTTCAATTAGGTTATGTTTATTGATGATTTGTTCAATATTTTTCAAATTTACCCTATCTTTTCGGATAGTCAAAGTGCCACCAAAATTATCTATCAACAAGTTATTAACCGTTTCTTGGGTTATAAACGGAGTTTTTGAGTCGATAAATTCTATTTCAGGTTTCAAAATTTTTCGATTATTATTTCTTTTTGTTGTAAAAGAATACAAAAAAATAACCACCATAAAAATGACGACCAATTGAATATTTAAAATTAAATTATTTTTCATCTAATTCTTTTTTAATATTTATGACCATTTCGCCAATATCTCCCGCACCAATGGTAACAATAACTGTTGCATCTGAACTTTTTAACAGTCCAATTAACTCCGATTTTTGAATTAATTTTTTGTTTTTATTTTCTATTTTGTTTAACAACCACTGCGATGTGATGCCTTCCATAGGCAATTCTCGAGCCGGATAAATGTCTAATAACAAAATCTCGTCAAACTGAGAAAGACTTTTTGCAAAATCGTCGGCAAAATCTTTGGTTCTACTAAACAAATGTGGCTGAAAAACCGCTAAAACTTTTTG